>DAOUGF010000802.1:0-7830 GCA_034429295.1 Chloroflexaceae bacterium | reverse complement strand
TGCCCCCTTGGAACCCCCGAAGCCGATGCCCGCCTCAATCCGCATGCCATCGCTGCATGCCCCTCGGCGCCGAGAGCGGGAGCGGCACTACCAGCGAGGCGCCAGTCGCCCCGCAGCTTCGCTGCCCACGGGTATTGTGGTGGAGTGGCGGCGGCACGCCGGATCATGCAGGGCGCAACCAGTGGGTGAGGGGCACCGCGCTTGGCCAGGGCTCAAGCCCGACGATGAGACGAGGTAGCAGATCCGCGGCGGCACGGCACTGGCCTCCGGCTTGGGGTCCAGGGGCGAGGCCCCTGGCGCGGGGGGTGTCGGGGGGCGTGCGTACGCCCCCTGACAATTCAAGCGGGGCGCTAGCGCCCGCAAACGTCCGGCGGGATACAGGGCAGCGCTCGCCGCGGAGGGTGTCGGGGTGGCGAATGCCGAAGGCATCCTCGAAGAGCGCGTCCGCCCCCTGACAAAACAGGCGGGGTGCGGGGCGCTAGCGCCCGCAGGCAGCCTGTCGCAGACACCCACCGCGGGTCGCCAGCACTCACGCTTGGTGGCGGTTCGCCTCACCCAGCCAAGCGGCGGATCCGCTCCGCCACGGCATCGGCGGTTGCCTGCATATAGCTGCGACCATCTTCCAGGAAGCGCGTGTCGTCGAGGTAGCTGCCCGGGCCGCTATGAGTCATAGGCCCAAGGCAGACCTGCTCCACCTTGCCGGAGCTCAGAGCCCTGCTCCAGCGGCTGCCCGAGAAGAGCGGCCAGCGCGCCGGGAAGATCAACTCGCCAAGGCGTTGGTGCCGGTCGCGGGTGCCGTAGATGTGGACGAGGCGGGAGATGCGGTCGAGGCTGCGGCTGGCGTTGAAGACGCCGCCCAAGGAGATCACCTGCACAGGGGCCCGCAGCGTGGCCTGGACGTAGCCCGCTGTGCCGAGGGCGATCTGGCTGCCGCCGCTGTAGCCGAGGATGGTTACTGGGGCGCCGCTGCCGAGGACGTAGCCGTGGCGCAGAAGACCCTGGAGGATCATCTCGGCGACGCCGTAGTTGTAGATTGGGCCATAGCGCCGGTCGGCGGAGACGGCGATATGGAGGGCGTTCCGCAGGTCGATCAGCTTGCCGACGCGGCGCAGCGGGCTGCCCTTGCTGAGGCGCACGGCGCTGATCCACGCCCAGAACCAGGCCAGGTCGCCAGCGCTAGTGAGGCCCACGTTGCTCCACGAGTAGGCGAAGACATCAGTGATCACCTGCAGGCCGGGCACCCGCTCGATCACCGCGTCGAGGAAGGCGTCCTCGTAGCGAGTGGAGTAGTCGCCTGAGATGTCGCCCACGCCCGAGAGGTAGACAAGGAAGGGGCCGTCCACTGGCTCCACGACGGGACGCGGTGGGGCCGCCGGCGTTACGGGGCGGCTCCAGCCGGCCCACCAGGCGAGGGCCGCGAGGGGGACGGCCAGGGCTGCCGCCAGCAGCAGAGCGCCCAGGATCGCCCCAGCCCAGATCAGGGCGCCCATCATCGCCTCACCTCGGCGGTCGGCTCGTAGCCGGGGATGATCAGGGGCGGCTCGGTCGGCGAGCGGCGGCCAGATAGGGTGCTGTCGAGCGGCAGGCGCGCGAGGCCGAGGCGCTGAGCCGACCACTCGATCAGCCAGCGCGCCCCCTCCACGAGCAGCGAGCCCGTGAGTGCGCCGAGGGCGGCCTGCCAGAGGCCAAGCCCCGTGGCGCCCTGGATGGCGGCGAGAGCGAGGCCGAAGCTCCAGAGGCGCAGCAGCCAGCCAAGCGGCGGCCCTATCAGCGGCAGCAGGCGGAGCGCGCCCAGGAGCAGCGGCCCGTAGGCGACGCTCACAGTGATGAAGAAGAGCCTGAGCGAGAGGTTCGCCCCGTAGAGCAGCCGCACGCTCAGCCAGAGCGCCGCCATCCAGATAGTTGCGCTAAGCAGGAAGAGCAGGGCCGAGGCGATCAGGCCGAGGGCGAAGCGGCCTGGCGAGCTGCGGTTGATCAGCAGGGTGACCCCGTGGGAGCCGACGCCCTCGGAGAGACCAGCCAGGAAGATCAGCAGGGCAGCCGCGGCGAGCGCCTGCGGGGTGAGCAACTGGCGGAGCAGGTCGGTGGGCATGGGCGTATTATACGCCCGGTGTGCTCACCGCTGCCCACCCCACAGCCGCCCCTCGAGAGCCTTGCTGGCCCAAGATCGGCGCAATAAGAGATCAAGCGTTGTGTCGAGGCGCTTCAGGAACTCACCCTCTTGCCTGATGAGCGCTAGAAGCTGGAGGTGCTCCTGGATGCAAACGCTGAGAACGATCTGCAGCTCATCAATGCCGATCGTTGCAGCTGCCGCCGTTCGGAGTTGGTTGACGGAGCCGGCGATCGCTTCCTTGAGCTTGGCGGTTTTTTGAGTAGCGGCAGAGGCTTGGCGCCTCAGCTCGCCCAGATTCCTTGTTGTTATCAGTAACGGAGCATCGCCCGAGGTAAGGAGGAATTGGGCCAGGCGCCTGTGCTTCTGGAGCCAATCATCATACTCGCCTCGCAGCGCGACCAGGGATAGTGTGAAACAACTGATCTCTTCCCCAAGGTTGCGCATTAGGCTGCGCGCGGCAACAATGGACTGCCGGCTAGGATGCGGCTCCGAGCTAATAATGCTTTTCGCCTTTGCTCCAAAAGTGTTGATACGCGCCGTCAGTGTGCTCACCTCAAGCCATAAGCGCTCCTCCAGAGTGTTCCCGTACTCTAGTGATTGAATGGTGCGTCGCGCAAGGGACTCAACGTTGAGTGGTGTCATCGCGAATGGTGCTTGATAACGCGGCGGCACAGAAGCGCGGCGATCCTAGCGGTCTCGCCCGAGCCGCGACTTCGTGAACAATTACGCTATCATAGTCAATACATCTTCATACTTCCTAGCGGGAAAATTGTGTATCCTTGTGTGTGTAGTCTTCCTCATCAGGTGAGCGCCTTCTGTGTTTCATCCCAACCGCATCGCTTACTACCGCGACCGCTGCACTCCGCCGCTGACCCAAGCCGAGCTTGCCGCCCTTCTCGCCGTTCACACCAACACGGTCCAAAATTGGGAGCGCGACGGCGTTGCACGCCCCAAGGCGCTCCTGCGCCTCGTCAGGGTCTTCGTCGAGCGCGGCGCCCTCGCCACTTACCAGGACGCCCTGAGCTTCTGGCAGTCTGCGGCAAGGGGCGGCTACGCGCCCCCGCCGGAGCTGCGTGCCCTCTTCGCCCACAGCGGCGCTGCCGGCGCCTCGGGCCTGCTCCCACTCCCGCTAGGCGCGGTGCCGCCCCCGGCGCGGCACCCTCGTGCGCTCGCCTACCCTTTTAATGAGCGCTTTGTTGGACGTGAGGCCGACCTGCGCGTGCTCGCAGCCCTGCTGCGCTCGCCGGGGGCAGTAGCCGTGATCTGCGGCACCGGCGGCATCGGCAAAACCCAACTCGCCGTGATGTTCGCCTACCATTACAGGGCGTACTTCCCCGGCGGCGTCCGCTGGATCGACGCGGGCGATCCCAGCGGTATCGCGGCGCAGGTTGCTGCGAGCGGCGACGATAGCCTGCATCCCCACTTTGCCAGGCTCGGCTTCGCCCGCCGGCTCGAGCTGGTGCAGGCGGCCTGGCGCGAGCCCACCCCGCGCCTGCTGATCTTCGACAACTGCGAAGACCCGGCCGCCCTCTTCGAGTGGCGCCCGCCGGTCGGCGGCTGCCGCATCATCGTGACGAGCCGCACCCACGAGTGGGCGGCGTACGAGGCGGCCCAGGTGGTGGAGCTTCAGCCCATCACGCGGAGCGCCAGCATCGTGTTGCTCCAAGCCTACGGCACGATCCGCGGCGATGTCCGAGATCTGGAACGCATCGCCGCAATCTTGGGCGATCTGCCTCTGGCGCTGCATCTTGCCGGGCGCTATCTGGCCCACTCAGGCGTAAGCGCGGCCGTCTACGCGGAGCAGTTGGAGCATCCGCGCCGTCTGCGCCACGCCTCGCTCCAGAGCGGCGGCCCTTCTCCCACCGACTACAGCTGGTCCCTGGCCGAGTCCATTGCGCTCGCCTATGAGCGGCTCGGCGATAGCCCGCTCGATACGCTGGCGCGCGCCATCCTCGACATAGTGCGCTTCCTCGCGCCCGCCGCCCCCATCCCCACCGACTTCCTGATCGATACGCTCGCCCTGCCGCCAGAGCAGCGCACGGGCGCCCTCGCGGCCCTCCATCACCTGAGCGAGCGGCTCAGCCTGATAGAGCTGCAGCCGGAGAGGCAGAGCATCCGCGTCCACCCGCTCATCCACGCCTTCCTCAACGAGGCGCCGCCCAGTCAGGAGCGCTACCGCGGGCTGGTGCAGGCCGTTCACGCGTGGGTAGACGCTGCCGACAAGCAGGGCCGCCTCTTCTCCGAGCCGCTGATGCTCCAGTTGCGCTATCTCGCCGACCAGGCGCGCGCCCGTGGCGCCCCTGAGGCGGCGGAGCTGTGGACGGCCCTCGCCTTTCCGCTGACGAACATCGGTCAGTTTGAGGCTGCCCGCTATTATGGCGAGGGGGCCGTGGAGCTTTGTGAGCGGATCCTCGGCCCCGAGCACCCCTCCACGGCCGATGCGCTCAACACCCTCGCGCTGATCATCCAGATGACCGAGACATTCCTGGGTGTGGAGAAGCTCTACGAACGTGCGCTGGCGATCTGGGAGCAGGCCTATGGCTCCGAGAGCGAACAGGTCGCCACCGTACACAACAACGCGGGCTATCTTGCTGTGCTCTCTGGTCGCTACCACGAGGCCGACTTTCACCTGCGGGAATCGCTCCGGCTGCTGCGGAAGCGTTTCGGGCTGCGCAATCTCGGCACGGCCCGCGTTATTCGCAACTGCGGCTTCCTGGCCTTGAACATGGGGCAGCCGCGCAAGGCCGAGCGCTACCTGCGGCTCGCGCTGGCGCTTCAGCAAGAGGCGTTCGGGCAGCCCAGCCTTGTTACCGCCTTTACCCTCGAGTTGCTGGCGAAAGCGCTGCTCGCGCAGAAGCGGCTCGACGCCGCGCGAGGCTACGCCGCGGAGGCGCTTGCGATGCGCCAGACGCTAGGCGGCGAGATGCGCGAGCTGGTCGCGCCGAGCCTGGGGGTGTGTACCGAGATCGCCCGCGCCGCCGGCGACTTGGAGGAGGCGGCCCGGCTGGGCGAAGAGGTCTTGCAGATGCGGCGGGCGATGCAGAAAGAGGATGAGCCGGAAGGCCTGATGGAGAGCGCGCTGCTCGGCGCGATCTATCTCGACCAGGGGCGCATCGCGGAGGCCCGCGCGCTGCTTACGCACGCCGTCGAAGGCCTCCGGGCCACAGCAGGCGAGGCGAGCCAGAGATACAAGGAGGCCTGGGCGGAGCTACAGCGGCTGGAGGCGCTGAGTAGCTAGGCGCCGCTCACTTGCGCCCGCCCCGCAGTCGCCCCTCGATCGTCGCCGCGGCGAGATACCAGTGTTCTCGCAACTCCAGGGGCCAGGTGAGGGCCTCGTCGCTCAGGTCGCGGATCGTTGCCTCGTCGCCAACCCAGGAGAGGGCCTCGATCGCCTTGCGGCGCAGGTAGAGCGGCGAGCCCTCGCTATCGCTGCTGCGCAGCTTCACATCAAAGGTGCCGAGGCGCAGCGCCCGCACCCGGCGCCAAGCCGCGATGTCCTGGATGAGTTGCTTGAGGGTAGGGCCGGGGCGGCCATCCGGCAACTCCAGGCGCACGTTGGGGATGCCGCCGCCCATCCAGGCGAGCGATTGCAGCGCCTTGGCCTTCACCTCCTGGCTAGGATTGGTCACCAGCAGGCTGATCAGCCAGTCAACCACCTCCTGGTTCGTGGCCCGGACGCGGCCGGCGATGTAGGCGAGTTGCTGAGCGGCGCTGTTGGGGATGGAGCGAGCGCGGCTCACCAGCACCGTGAGCAGGGGGGTGATCAAATTGGGGTCGAAGAGGGTGAGCGCGTCGGCGGCGGCCCACATAGTATCTTCCCAATCGGGGCTCACCCGGTCGGAGGCGCTGGCGTTGGGGCTGAGGATCACCCGCAGCAGTTGGCGGGCGTCGAGCAGCTTGCGTTCCTCGCCGTCGGCGAGGTCGCCCAAGGCGAAGGCGGCGATGGCCCGCTCCGGCGCCGAGGGCGAGTTGCGCATCAGGTCGCGGAACTCGTCGCGTCCATCTGGGCCCTTACGCCAGATATGCATCAGGCGCATCAGCATCTGCTCATCGCGGATCTCCTGAAGCGAGGGTGTGCGGAGCTCCTTGGCCCCCGGCCGTTTCGTCAGCGAGGCCTCATCGCTGGAGTCGCTCAGCACCAGCGATGAGGCGCCTTCCTCAGCGGCTGTCTCGGGCGGCTCGGGCGCGGCGGAAAGGTAGAGATTCCGCAGGGCGCGGGCTGCGGCGATGCGCACGTTGGAGTACTCGTAGCGCGGCCCGCTCGGGGTCTGCCGCACCTTCTCCACCAGGATGCGCCGCAGCTCGTGGCGCACCTGATGGTAGTTCAGCCGCCCGAGGGCGGCCACGATCTGCTCGCGGCGCTCGGGCACGGGCTCGCGCTCGCTGCGCATGCGCAGCACGCAGGCGTCGATCAGCTCGGTGCGCAGAGCCACAGGGAGCCGCTGCTCCTGCTCCAGCGGCAGCGCCTCCAGACAGCGGGCGGCGATCAGGGCGTGGATGGAGCTGCCGCCGCGGATGGCGGCCGCCAGCCGCTCGAACAGGGGCGTCGGGTCGGCCATCAGGCCAGCCAGGGCGTAGATCACATCCTCCCACCAGTCCACTCGCTCAGGGCTGGCGCACATCGTCACGATGTCGCTCAGCCGCTCGGCGCCGTCGGGCATGTTGGTCAGAGCCACGGCGGCCAGGTAGGCGTGGAGGATCGGGTTCACGAAGCGCACGCCGCTGCCGGCGCCGGCGATCAGGCGCGCCTCCCGCAGCCTGCTGAAGAGCTCCTCCAGGCTGTAGTCTCGCTCGCGGCGCACCCGCTGCGCTACGCGAAACAGCTCCGCCAGTGGCAGATGCTCCCGATGGGTCCAGCGGCTGTGCCACGCCAGCTCGGCAAGCGTCTCGCGGGCGGCATCGCCCATCACAAAGCGCTCCTCAATGCTCGCCATCGCGCGGTCGAGATAGTCCTGCACCAGCTGGTTGCGGGTCAGGCGGGCCTCAGGGTCGGCGGCGAGTCGCTCGTAGAGCAGGGCGAGCAAGCTCGGGTCGCTCGCCAGAGCTAGCAGGCGATTCTCCCGGATCCGCCGGTAGATCTCCGGGGCGCTCGGCTCGTCTCGCTGGCGGCAGTAGCTGAGAATCTGCTGCTCGGTGAGCGGCTGCAGCAGCAGCACCTGGGCTTGGGGCAGCAGTTGGCCGGGGTAGCTGTCCTGGCCCGAGCCCAGCACGAAACGCTGCTCGGGCAGGCGGGCGGCCAGGGCGTTGAGCTCGCCGGCCAGGTGGCGGCGCAGCTGCTCGGGCACGGTGTCGAGGTTATCGAGCAGGAAGACGAAGCGTGGCTGCTGGCCTGCGGCGGGGGCGGGGCTTGAACGGAAGAGCGCCGTGAGCGGCTCGACGAGGAAGGGCGTGGCGGCTCTGGCCTGCTCGATGATATGGCGCTCGAGGCGGTTGACGCCCCGCTGCTGCTCGTAGCCGGCGAGCGAGATGAAGAGGCCAGGCGGGCGAGTGGGGTCACGGGTGATCGCGTCGGCGAGCTCGTAGGTCAGCCGCTGGAGCGTGGTCGTCTGGCCGGAGTGGGGCGGGCCGATCAGGGCCAGCAGATTGGTCTTGCGCCTGGCCTCGTGCTCCTCGCGGTGGCGGCCGGCCCGGGGGCGCAGCTCGAGGTTAAGGGCGCGGTCGATCACGTCGATGGCGCCGGCTGCGGCGGGGGCGTCCTCGGGGCGGAAGCGCAGCAG
>DAOUGF010000801.1:0-2877 GCA_034429295.1 Chloroflexaceae bacterium | reverse complement strand
CGGGCAACTGCCATCTCGCTGGCACGGTCGCTCCCGCTCTCGGCGCCGAGGGGCATGCGCCGCCAGCCGTCTCGCCCGGGAACGCAGTCGGCTTTGGGGGTTTCCAAAGGGGGCGAGGCCCCCTTTGGCGGGGAGCGCGAGGGGCGGAGCCCGCTCGCAACACCACCCACCGTGCAGGTGGTACGGACATGGGGCAGTGCCCCAAGAAGCCCCAGCACCGAGAGAGCAGCGCCCGCAAAGCAGGGGGCGCGAGGGGCAGAGCCCGCCCGCATTTCCACCCACCGTGCAGGTGGTACTGGTTCGGGGCAGCGCCGCGGGGCGACGAGGGGCAAGGAGCTGCCAGCGTCCATGGACCTTGCATCCGCCCAGCGGGCGACCTATGCTACCCTGTAGGAGCTAGTGGGCAGGGCCGGCGCGGCGCCGTTCATCAGGAGGCCACATGGGAAGCCACTCGCTGCTGCGGCTGCTCGGCTACGTCGTGGCGAAGTACCAACGGGACGACTGCAACAGTCTGGCGGCGGCGCTCGCCTACTTCGCCCTCTTCTCCTTCTTCCCACTCATCCTGGTCTCGCTGAGCGTGGTGGGCTTCTTCGTCGACCCGAATCGCTACGAGGTGCAGCGCCAAATCATCAACCTGATCGGCGCGCCCGAGCTGCGGGAGTTGGTGACGGAAACGTTGGCGAATCTGAGCGAGAATCGGGTGAATGTGGGGCTGATCGGCTTCGGGGCGCTGCTCCTGGCCGCCACCGGTGTCTTCGGCGCCCTCGACCGCGCCTTCGACGTGATCTGGGAAGTACGCCCGCCCGAGGGGGGCGGCCTGCGGGCGGCGCTGCGCTCGCAGCTGAGCGCACGCCTGGTGGCGTTCGCGCTGGTGCTCGGCTGCGCCGCGCTGATCATGACGGCGGCGCTGGCGAACGCCCTCCTGAGCTTGGCCGCCAGGTTCACCGACTGGCTGCCGCAGGGGGCGCTGCTGCTTCAGCTGGCGCAGATCGCCGTCACCCTGCTGCTAATCGCCGCGGCGATGGGCGCCATCTTTAAGGTGATGCCGGGTCGCAGGGCGGCCTGGGGCGATGTCTGGCCCGCGGCGATCGTGGCGGCGCTGCTCTTCGCCGCGCTGCAGGCGGTGGCCGGGCTGGTCTTCAGCCGGCTGACCTTCTCCTCGTATGGCGCGGTGGGCGGCGCGATGGCGCTCCTGCTCTGGATCTTCCTCTGCTGTCAGATCATCCTGATCGGCGGCGAGTTCTCCCACGCCTGGGCCAGAGTGTACGGCTCTCTGCGGGGAAGCGAAAAGGCAGAAGTGGGGAGTGAAAAGGCGGAAATGGGAAGTGGGAAGGCAGGAATGGTAAGTGAGAAGTGAGAGGTGAGCGGCGAAGCTGCCCTTCCTCTCACCGCTCGCTTCTCAGTGCGACCCTCCTGATCTGCCCGTCGCGGTCCATCACGAGCACGGAGGGCTGACGCGCGCCGATGAGGCGGCGCAGCAGATCGAGCAGGCCGGCGCGCTCCTCGCGGCCCGCGACCTCGTGGGCTCGCCCCTCATGGCGTCTCCGCTTGTCGCCCATAAGCCTCCCTCGGCTCCGCCTGATCATACCGAAGTCTAGCTTGAGTCTAGCGCACAAAGCGGCTATAATCGATCCACTTTGCGCACAAAGGTGCTGACCCTATGTACCACCCTACCACGCGGGTGCTCACGGTGCTGGAGTTGCTGCAGTCGCATCAGCGGCTGAGCGGCCCCGAGTTGGCGTCGCGCCTCGAGGTGAACGCCCGCACCGCCCGCCGCTATATCACGATGCTCCAGGACATGGGCATCCCGATCGAGGCCGAGCGGGGGCGCTACGGCGCCTACCGGCTGCGCCCCGGCTTCAAGCTGCCGCCGCTGATGTTCAGCGACGAGGAGGCGCTCGCCGTTACACTGGGGCTGCTGGCCGCCCGGCGCCTGGGGCTGCCTGTGGCCACGCCGGCCGTTGAGGGCGCCCTGGCGAAGATCGAGCGGGTGCTGCCGCCGCCGCTCCGCGAGCGGCTCCAGGCCGTGCAAGCCACCCTGGTGCTGGATCTGGCCCGCGCGGAGACGGGCGCGAACCCATCGTCGGCTGTGGTGATCGAGATGAGCCGGGCCGCCCAGGCCGGCCGCCGCGTGACGATGCGCTACCGCAATGAGCGCGGCGACGAGACGGAGCGGCAGCTCGACCCGTACGGGATCGTCTTCCGCCAGGGCCGCTGGTACGCCGTTGGCTACTGCCACCTGCGGGAGGCCCTACGCATGTTCCGCCTCGATCGGGTGGTGGATCTCTCAGTGGAGGAGATCCCGTTCGTGCGGCCCGAGGAGTTCGACGCTGCCGCCTTCGTCATCCAGTCCCTCGCCACCATGCCCAACACTTGGGAGGTGGAGGTGCTGCTCCGCACGAGCATGGAGAACGCCCGGCGCCGTATCTCGCCCGTCTTCGGCACTCTGGAGGAGTGCGCGGACGGCGTGCTGCTGCGGGCCCAAGGGGACCATCTGAGCTGGATGGCCCGCGAGCTGGTAGCCCTCGGCGTGCCGCTCACAGTGCTGCGCCCACCCGCCCTCCGCGAGGAACTGCGCAACCTGGCTTTGGCCGTGCTGGAGATGGCGGAGAGCAGCTAGCGCGCCGATCTCGCCTGGCGTACAGGCACTAGCCGTGCAGTCCGGAGACAGACCGTGATCGGGCAGGTGCGGGCGGTCGTCGGTCGTCGGTCGTCGGTCGTCCCTACCAACAGCTCACTTGTGGAATGCCGTACCAGTCACTTGCCCTTGGATCGTAGGCGGGCTATTTGGGGAGGACCATCAGCACGATCGGCAGCGGGGCGAAGGGGTCGATCCGCTCAGGGGCGGTATCGCTCTGCACGATCAGCCCCGTAGAC
>DAOUGF010000800.1:0-3673 GCA_034429295.1 Chloroflexaceae bacterium | reverse complement strand
GGCCGCCAGGTGCCCCGCAATGAACTCGGCCCCGAGCATTTCGCCGCCTGGCTCGATTGGGCCAAGGCCAACGGCCACGGGCTCGACTTCAACCCCACCTGCTTCTCCCATCCGCTCTCCGCCGACGGCCTCACCCTCGCCCACCCCGACCCGGCCGTGCGTAAGTTCTGGATCGAGCACTGCATCGCCTCCCGCCGCATCGGCGCCCACTTCGGCAAGGAGCTCGGCACGACCTGCGTGACCAACATCTGGGTGCCCGACGGTATGAAGGACACCCCCGCCGACCGCCTGGCGCCCCGGCAGCGGCTGCGCGAGGCCCTCGATGAGGTGCTGGCCGAGAAGCTCGACCCGGCCCACAACCGTGATGCGGTGGAGGCCAAGTTGTTCGGCCTCGGCGCCGAGAGCTACACCGTCGGCTCCCACGAGTTCTACATGGGCTACGCCGTGAGTCGCCCCGGCACCCTGCTCTGCCTCGACGCCGGCCACTTCCACCCCACCGAGGTGATCTCCGATAAGATCTCGGCGGTGCTGATGTATGTGCCGGAGCTGCTGCTCCACGTGAGCCGCGGCGTGCGCTGGGACAGCGATCACGTCGTCACCTTCACCGATGAGCTGCAGGCGATCATGCAGGAGTTGGTGCGGGGCGATTTCCTCGACCGCACCCACATCGGCCTCGACTTCTTCGATGCCTCGATCAACCGCGTGGCCGCCTGGGTGATCGGCACTCGTAACGCCCTCCGCGCCCTGCTGATGGCCCTGCTCGAGCCCGTCGCCGAGCTGCGAGCGCTGGAGCAGGCCGGCGACTACACCGCCCGCCTCGCGCTGATGGAGGAGCTGAAGGGCATGCCCTGGGGCGTCGTTTGGGACGAGTACTGCCGCCGCCAGGATGTGCCGGTGGGCATGGCGTTCCTCGATGAGATCCGCAGCTACGAGGCGAGCGTGCTCGCGCAGCGCGGCTAGGAGGGAACCGTGGCTAGCGACACACAACGCTTCCGGCACGTCACCTACGGCTGGGACGACGCCCACGCCGATAGCCTCGACCCGGTGGCGCGGCTGGTCTACCGCTCGAACCTGCTCGGCGCCGACCAGCGTATCACCAACACCGGCGGCGGCAACACCTCCTCCAAGCTCATGCAGCCCGACCCGCTCACCGGCGAGGAGGTGGAGGTGCTCTGGGTGAAGGGCTCCGGCGGCGACCTGCGGACGGCGAAGCGCGAGCATTTCTCCTCGCTCTACATGGAGAAGCTCCGCGGGCTGCAGAGCCACTACTACCGCGCCCCGGTGCGCGGCCCCAAGACGGAGATCGAGGACGCGATGGTGGCGCTCTACAGCCACGCCACCTACAACCTCAACCCGCGCCCCTCGTCGATCGACACGCCGCTCCACGCCTTCGTGCCGGCCCGCCACGTGGATCACATGCACCCCAACGCCGTGATCGCCGTGGCCGCGGCCCGCAACTCCGAGCGGCTGACGAAGGAAATCTACGGCGACGAGGTGATCTGGACGCCCTGGCAGCGCCCCGGCTTCGACCTCGGGCTGAAGCTGGAGCAGATCTGCCGCGAGCATCCCCAAGCGAAGGGCGTGATCCTCGGCGGCCACGGCCTGATCAACTGGGCCGACGACGATAAGGCCTGTTACGAGCTCACCCTCGAGCTGATCGAGCGGGCCGCTCGCTACATCGAGGCTCGCGATAAGGGCGAGCAGACCTTCGGCGGCCAGAAGTATCGCGCCCTGGCGGAGCCGGAGCGCCGCGCCACCCTCGCGGCCCTGCTGCCCTGGCTGCGAGGCCAGGTGAGCCAGCAGCGGCGCTTCGTGGGCACGGTGCAGGACGACCCGACCATCCTGCGCTTTGTGAACAGCCACGACGCCCCGCGCCTCGCCGAGCTCGGCACCTCATGCCCTGACCACTTCCTGCGCACCAAGATCAAGCCGCTCTATGTGGACTGGAACCCGCAGGCCGAGGATCTGGCGACGCTGAAGGCGAAGCTGAGCGCCGGGCTGGAGCAGTACCGCAAGGACTATACGGCCTACTACGAGCAGCACAAGCGCTCCGACTCGCCGGCCATGCGCGATCCCAACCCGACGGTGATCCTTATCCCTGGCCTCGGCATGATCGCCTGGGGCAAGGATAAGAGCGAGTCGCGGGTGACGGCCGAGTTCTACAACTGCGCCGTGGAGGTGATGCGCGGCGCCGAGGCGATCGACGAGTATACGGCGCTGCCGCTCCAGGAGGCCTTCGATATCGAGTACTGGCTGCTGGAGGAGGCGAAGCTGCGGCGCATGCCGCCCGAGCAGGAGTTGGCGCGGCAGGTGATCGCCGTGGTTGGCGGCGGCAGCGGGATCGGCCGCGAGACGGCGCTGCGCCTGGCCCGCGAGGGCGCCCACATCGTCTGCGTGGATAAGGACGAGGGTGCGGCTGCTGCCACCGCCGCCATGATCACCGACCGGCACGGCCTGGGCATCGGCGTGGCGGGCAGCGGGATCTCGGGCTGTGGGCCGGCCATCGGCATCGGCGCCGACATGACCAGCCGCGAGAGCGTGCGGGCGATGCTCGAGCAGGCGGCGCTGGCCTACGGCGGGCTCGACGCTGTGGCGGTGACGGCGGGGATTTTCGTGCCGCCCGACACCTCGGGCCGTATCCGCGACGAGCAGTGGGCGCTCACCTTCGCGATCAACGTGACCGGGCTCTACCTGGTTGCCGACGAGGCGGCGAGGCTGTGGCGCGAGCAGGGGTTGCCGGCGAGCCTGGTGCTCACCACCTCGGTGAACGGGGTGGTGCCGAAGAAGGGCTCGCTGGCCTACGATACGAGCAAGGCCGCCGCGAACCACCTGGTGCGCGAGCTGGCGGTGGAGCTGGCGCCGCTGGTGCGGGTGAACGGTGTGGCGCCCGCCACGGTGGTGCAGGGCAGCGGGATGTTCCCGCGGGAGCGTGTGATCAGCTCGCTGGCCAAGTATGGCATCGCCTACAGCGAAGACGAGCCGACGGAGGCGCTGACGGCGAAGCTGGCGCAGTTCTACGCGGACCGTACGCTGCTGAAGCGGCCGATCACTCCGGCCGACCAGGCCGAGGCGATCTTCCTGCTGCTCTCGCAGCGCCTGCACCTGACCACGGGCCAGATCCTGACCGTGGATGGCGGCCTCCACGAGGCGTTCCTCCGCTGATGCGACGAGGCACTGCCATGCGATGTGGCCCGGCAGGGCGGGAGGGGGGTGGCACCTGGGCGGTGCGAGCCTCCGCAGGTGGGCTCCGCCCCCTGCATCCCAGCCGGATGTGGGCGCTTCCCCGAACCAGTACCACCTGCACGGTGGGTGAGGATGCGGGCGGGCTCTGCCCCCCGCGCCCCCCGGCAAAGGGGCTGGCGCCCCTCTGCACACCCCCAAGCAGGACGGCCGTACCGTGCCGAAGGCTGGCAGCGTATCCGTCTCTTTGTCGGGCAAAGCCATCCGCCTCGGCTGGTAGCAGATCTGCGGCCGGAGTGGTGTGCGAACATCGGTTGTGCCGCCACGAGGCGTCCCGGCTGCCCGCTTGCCCTGCGGCGAAGTGGCGTCGGCACGCCGGATCGAGCAGGGCGCAACCAGCGGGCGTGGGCCACCGCGCTCGGCCAAGGTTTAAGCCTGACGATGAGACGAGGTAGCAGATCGGCGACGGCACGGCACTGGCCTCCGGCTTGGG
>DAOUGF010000799.1:0-2974 GCA_034429295.1 Chloroflexaceae bacterium | reverse complement strand
CGCTGCCTGGCCTGGGCGGTCGCCTGGTGCGTGGCCCGCTCGAGCGCGGTGTCCATGCGGGCCTGGTAGCCGGCGATCTCGGCCTGGATGGCGCTCAGCGTCTCCTGCAGCCCGGCCAGCTCCCTGACGAGGTCGCCCTCGTTCTGCTCCTTGCGCAGGTTCAGCTCGTACTCGTAGGTGTAGGCCTCCTTGGCCACCCGGACCATCTCGGGGGCCGCCAGGTCCATGCGGTACTCCTGGCTGGAGGGCTCGGCGTGGGTGATGTTGGCGTTCACGAAGCGCACTGCGGGCAGGAACTGGTGGTTCAGTGTGTCCAGCAGGCTTTGGGTGCTCTCGCCCACCAGATCGTAGATCTCCGCGGCCTTCTGCTCATAGATCAGCGCCCGCGTCACCTCGCTCACGGCGTTCTGCAGCTTCTCCTGGAAGCCCTTGGCGCCGCCGAGGGTGAAGATGAAGGCGGCTGGGTCCTCGATCTTGAACTGGAGGAAGAGGTCCACCGAGGCATTCACGCGGCTGGCGGTGGGCGCCTCGCGGATGGGGGCGTTGTAGGGATACTCGCGCGTGGTGTTGACGATGTAGCTCACTCTCGCGAAGGGATCGAGGATGGTGGTGCGGCCGGCGGGGACGGTGCGCTCGAGCTTGCCGAAGCGGGTGATCAGGGCCTGGCAGCCGTCCGGCACCATCACGTAAGTGTTGCGCCAGACGTTGTAGGCGACGAAGCCGGCCAGCAATAGCCAGTAATGAGGCCCGAAAAGGGCCGTGCTCAGGCCGCCGCTGCCGAAGATCGCCGTGGTGACTGCGTCGGCGGCCCGCGTGGCGAGCAGGCCCACCAGCCCGAGCAGGGCCAGGAAGCCGGCGACGAAGGCCCACCCGAAGGAGCGGGGGTCCTTCGGGATCACCACGGGGGAGATCACGTTGGTGAACTGGCCCGTCTGGCTGCGCTGCGGGAAGCTGCGGTTGACGACCTCGGCTGCGTCCTCCAGCAAGGACGTCATCTGCTCGATCCGGGTGCCCGCCGACTCGTCGGCGCTGCGGGGCGAGAGGAAGTCGGCGGCGTTGAGCTTGAACTGCTCCACCGACTCCGAGTTCAGCAGTTCGCCGAGGAGTTGGGCCGTGGGCTGAGGTCTGCGTGTAGTCATGGCCTGCGGCGCCTGGGCGCCATCCTCCTTTCGTCGTTGGGGATGGTTACGATCGTTCCAGACATTGGTACGCGACAGGACACGCCAGGGTTACACTGTAACGCCTCCCGCGATGAGGCCCCGCTTGATCGCGTCCTCCGCCACGGTGGCGGAGTCGGGGGCGAGGAGCATAGGCACGTCGAGCTCCCGGGCCTCGGCGGCGAGGGCGGCCACCTCGTCGGCGCGGCGCTCATTGCTCACGTGGCGGATATAGATCGCGGCCACGCGGCCAGGGTGGGCGCGGGCCGCCGCGAGGTAGATCTCGGGGTCGCGCTGGCCGCTGTCGCCGAGGAGCAGCAAGGGCAGGCTGGGATAAGTGGCGGCGATGGTCGCGATCGCGGCGAGCTTATGCTCGGCGTGGCGCTGCTTGATCAGCTTCTCGCGGTCGATTCCGTAGTCGGTGAGGAAGAATGGCCCCTCCGGCAAACCATTGTAGGCCATAAACTCCACGAGGAAATCGTAGAGATTCCAGGGGCTGCTCGACACGTAGAAGATCGGGTTGCGCTCGGCGCCGCTCGCGCCGGCCTCGAGGGCCTTGTAGAGCGTGGCCACGCCATCGAAGGGCAGGCGCGTGCGGGCGTTGCGTAGGAGGGTGAGCCGCAGCATCTTGAGCGTGTCGGTGGCGTAGGTCTGCAGCACGGTGTCGTCAATATCGCTGACGATGGCGAGGCGGGCGGTGGGCGGTGGCACCAGCACCTCGCCGGCGCCGCTCACGCCCAGATCCGGCAGTTCGAGGCGCACGATCTGCCAGAGGGCGTCGTCAAGCGGCTCTGAGGGCTGCAGATGGAACTGGAAGTATCCTTCCTCGTCGGTCTCGGTCGTCACAACCTGCGATTGGAAGCTGGCCCGGACGCGCACCCCGGCGAGTTCGCGGCTGCCGAAGCGGCGCCAGTTATCGCGCAGGTTTTGTAGGCGGGAGAGATCCTCGGCGGCCTCGCCGATGCCGCGGTCCTCCAGCACCCTGCCGCTGAGGTTCAGCTCGGTGGCCGTGCCCATCCCCCGGTAGGCGATCAGCTGCACCGGGCCGTCGTAGCGGCGTCGCCGGCGCACCCGCTCGAGTAGGCCTTCCAGAGCAACGCCGGCGGTGGTGGCGAGAGTTCTCAATCGGGACATAACTCCATTGGTCATAGCGCGGCCGCAAGATCTGGCCGCGCTCAGCTTCTATGCGCCTGGCGCACGCAGCGCGCCGGTGGCTTGTGCGGCGAGCGCGACGGTCGCCGGGTTCCAAGGCTGCTCGGCGTGGGGGCGTATGGCGACTGTTTTTGTACAAACGAACGATCCGCAAGGTCGTGCCGGATAGATGCCTCCGAGCGGAAGCAGGCCCTGTCGCAGAAGGCCGGCAGCTCCAAGGCGACGCGCCTATGGTAGCGGATCTTGCGCAGCTCGGGCATCGTCGCGCTCATCATTGAACATCTCTCGCTACGAGCGCGCCCAACTATGCCAGGAGGGCGCGGCGGGCCAACTAGCTGTGCAATTCGGAAGTGGGTCGGGTGACAGCCGACACGGTCGGGTAGGCTGCGGGCGGTTGTCGGTCGTCTGTGGTCGGTCGTCTGTCGTCTATCGTCGTTGTACGGGCTACCGACTACGGACTACGCTATACGGGCACTAGCCATCCTGCTCCAGCAGCTTGCGGCGCAGCAGCTTCCCGATCATATTGCGGGGCAGCGCCGCGCGAAACTCCACCGCGCTTGGGGCCACAGGGAGGTTGAGGCGATCCCGCAGGAAGGCCAGCACCTCGGCCTCGCTGACCCGCTCGCCGGGGCGCAGCACCACGAAGGCGCGGATCTCGGTGTCGC
>DAOUGF010000798.1:0-10572 GCA_034429295.1 Chloroflexaceae bacterium | reverse complement strand
CCCCGAAGCCGACGCCCGCCTCAGTCCGCATGCCATCGCTGCATGCTCCTCGGCGCCGAGAGCGGGAGCGGCTCGTTATGCTCATGCCAGTTGCCAGGCACACATCAGCAGGCCCACTCGCTTCGCGTCTTCCCTAAAGCGCTTCGCGCCACTTCGTTCCGCGCCTTCGTGCTTTCGTTTCGCGTCATTCGCCCTGTTAAGCGCTTCGCGCCACTTCGTAACGGGTCATTCGCGATCCAAATCTCCTCGCGCCCGCCAGCGCCCACACGCCATCGTTGCATGCCAGTCACGCAGGTGCGGGCGTTGCATTCCCAGCTGCACGCCTGCTGCCGGGCAGCTTCGCTTCCACCAATAAACCCTTGGCCAGCGAAGGGAGTGTCGGGGGGTGGGGCGCTCCGCCCCCTGACAAAACGAGTGGCGGGAGGGCGCCGGACGCAGTGGTGCGAAGCGCTTGCGCCCCGCAGAAGTTTGCTCACACCCCGTACCTCGCGGGGCATCGCCCAAAAGCACGCGGCGTTCCCGGCCACGCCCAGAGATTCTGCGCAAAAAATTGGCGCTCCACACGTTCATGACGCCTCAGCTGCCACTTATCCCGATCTGTGCATAACGTGTGGAGAAGTGACATAAGCTATGTGCGGGGCGCAGCCAGCATCGCCCGGTAGACTTCGACGTGGCGCTTGGCGACGGCGGCCTGAGTGTAGTGGGCGAGGACGCGCTCGCGCCCCCGGCGGGCCAGTTCCTCGCGCAGCCCCCGGTCGGCGGCGAGGCGGGCCAGACAGTCGCGGAGTGCGGCGACGTCGCCCTCCGGGAAGACCAAGCCTGCGTCGCCGATGACGTGGGGGATCTCGCCGGAGCTGGAGCCTACCACCGGCACGCCGCAGCTCATGGCCTCGATCAGCACGCGGCCGAACTGCTCCTTCCAGTTGGGCGTGGTGCGGGAAGGGAGCGCCAAGGCGTCGAAGCCGGCCAGGGTGGCGGGCACCGCTGTGCTGCCGACGGCCGGGAGGATCCGCGCCCTGGCCTGGAGCCCAAGTCTGGCGATACGGTGCTCGATCGCTGCCCGCTGGCTGCCGTCGCCCACCAGCTGCAGCTCGACTGTGGGCAGGCCTGCTACGGCTTCGACCAGATCGAGGATGCCCTTCTCGGGGACGAGGCGGCCGAGGTAGCCGACGGTGAAGGGCCGGGGGCCGTTGGCCGAGGGCCGAGGCGGGGCGGGCGCGAACAGCTCGGGGTCCACGCCAAACTGCGGGACGATGGTGAGCGGCCCGGTGTAGCCGTGGCGGCGGATGATCGCGGCTGCTTCCTGGTTGCAGGCGAGGGCGTGGGCGGCGTGGCGGAAGTTGTAGCGCTCGAAGAGGTTGAAGGGCGGCGGGTAGAAGCGGTCAATATTGGCGTAGTTATAGAAGCAACAGCGGGCGCCGAGGGCCACCCCGAGGCGCATCGCCTGGAAGGTGGCGAGGTTAAAGCTCTCTTCGTCGATATGCAGCACCTGGGGTCGCAGGCGGCGCAGAGCGCGGCCGAGAGTGGGGTAGAAGTGGAGGTGGTGGCGGCCGTTGAGGGCGATCGGCAGCGCTTGGAGGTGGTAGCCGGCGGTGTAGCGCCGCTCCAGCTCCAGCGTGCCCACGCGAGGCTCGCGCCAGCGTTCCGGCACCAGCGCCGTGAGCTCTACGCCGAGGCGCGCGATCTCCTCCAGCTTGCGCTGGTAGGCGCCGGCGACCAAGGCCTTCGAGAGGATGACGACGCGCATTGGATCGGGGCATCCCCACGGCTAGCCGTGCTGCCGCGCAAACTCGTCCATGAAGGCCGCGAGGGCTGCGCAACTCTGCTCCTCGAGGGCGTTGTAGAGCGAGGCGCGGATGCCGCCGACTGAGCGGTGGCCGGCGAGGCCAACCATACCTTCGGCTTGGGCCGCGCGCACGAACTCACGCTCCAACTCCTCCTCCGGCAGCCGGAAGGTGACGTTCATCTGCGAGCGGGCTGCGGGCGCCGCGTGGCCGCGATAGAAGCCGCTGTTGCGGTCGATCGCGCCGTACACCAGGCTCGCCTTGCGGGCGTTGCGCGCCGCCATCGCCTCCACCCCGCCTTGCTCCTCGATCCAGGCCAGCACCAGGTCGAGCAGATAGACAGCGAAGACCGGCGGGGTGTTGTAGAGCGAGTTGTTCTTCGCGTAGGTGCGATAGCTGAAGATCGTGGGGATGCCAGTGCGGCCCTGCTCGAGGAAGCTCTGGCGGACGATCACCACGGTGACGCCGGCTGGGCCGATATTCTTCTGGGCGCCCGCGTAGATCAGGGCGAAGGCGGAGGCGTCGATCGGCCGCGAGAGGATGTCGCTGCTCATATCGGCCACCAGCGGCGCATCGCCGAGCTGGGGGAGTGTAGGCCACTGCACGCCCTGGATCGTCTCGTTGGTGGTGATGTGGATGTAGGCGGGCCGCTCGGAGCGCCGGATAGCGGCGGGCGCCGGCAGGTCGCGGTAGCCGCCGTCGGCGGTGCTGGCGGCCAAGTTGGCCTGGCCGATCCGGCGGGCCTCCTCGAACGCCTTCTCGCCCCACGTGCCGGTGACCACGTAGTCGGCTGTGGCGTCGGGGCCGAGGAAGTTCATCGGAAGGATGGCGAACTGGGCGCTGGCGCCGCCCTGCATAAAGAGCGCCCGGTAGTCGTCGCCGAGGCCGAGCAGCCGCTTCAGGCGCGCCTCCGCGGAGGCGTTGATCGCCTCGTACTCAGGGGCGCGATGGCTCATCTCGAGGATCGACATCCCCCGGCCCTGGTAGTCGAGTAGTTCGGCGCGGGCCCGCTCCAATACCGTGCGGGGTAGCACGGCGGGGCCGGGGTTGAAGTTATGGACAGGCATTATGTGCTCCTGAGGCTAGTAAAGCATTCCACAGGTGAGCTGCTGGTTGAGACCTCCAACGATAGACGACCGCCCGCACCCTACCCGACCGTGGTCCGTCGTCTGTCGTCGGTCGTCGCCCAACCTCAACCCACTTTTGAACTGCACACCTAGGCTTTGTATGGCGGCAAGCTGAGCCACAGTATACTGCACGTCGAACGACGCGCCGCAAGGCAGGAGCAAAGGGGGCGGGCATGAGCATCCGCGTCCGTGTCTGGAACGAGGGCCGCCAGGAGCGCGAGAGCGCCGCGATCCGGGCCATCTACCCTGAGGGCATCCATGGTGCGCTGGCCGCGCCGCTGCGGGCGGCTGGCTTGGAAGTAACGACGGCCACCCTCGACGATCCCGAGCAGGGCCTGGCCGAGGCGGCCCTCGCCGCCACCGATGTACTGATCTGGTGGGGCCACCACTACCACAACGAGGTGAGCGACGAGGCAGCGGCGCGGGTGCAGGCTCACGTGCTGGCGGGCATGGGGCTGATCCTGCTCCACTCGGCCCAGCACTCCAAGCCCTTCCTGCGTCTGCTCGGGACCAGCGGCAACCTGATATGGCGCCACGACGGGGAGCGGGAGCGGATCTGGGTGGTGGATCCCGCCCACCCGATCGCCGCCGGGCTCGGCGAGTGCATCGAGATCGAGCGCGAAGAGATGTACGGCGAGCCCTTCGGCGTGCCGCCGCCCGACGAACTGATCTTCCTGAGCTGGTTCCAGGGTGGCGAGGTCTTCCGCAGCGGCTGCACCTGGCGCAGGGGTGCAGGGCGGATCTTCTACTTCCGCCCCGGCCACGAGACCTTCCCGACCTACCATCACCCCGACGTGCAGCGGGTGATCGTCAACGCGGCCCGTTGGGCTGCCGGCGGTACGCGCTACGAGCAGCCGACGAGGCCGGTGGCGCCGCGCGAGCCGATCGCATAGGGCCGAAGCGCCGGGTGCGCCAGCGCTTCGGCCCTATACTCGCCTACCTGATCAGCGGGAGCCCCACGCGGAAGGGATAGTTGATCACGCTGATGGGGCCGTACTCGCTGGTGGCGCCGCCGCGGGCCACCTCCACCAGCCAGTAGCTATAGCTGCGGCCCGGGTTCGCGCCCGTGTCGAGGAAGCTATAGCTCGCCCCGGCCGTGCCGTGGCCGCGGGCCGCCACCATGCTCGGCGTGATCCGGGTAGCCGCCGCGCGCCCGCCGCCCTCGGCGCGGTAGAGGTAGAAGCCGAGGGTATCGAACTCCGCGCCGGTCTCCCACTCCAGCTGCACGCCGGTGGCGGTCGGCGTCGCCGCGAAGCGCTTCAGCGTCACCGGGGTGAGCAGGCTGAAGCTCACCATGTCCTCTTCGTCCTCGACCGGCGGCGGTGCGGGCCGGTTGTTCGGCGTGCTGTCGATATCGAACTCGTTGGCCCGCGTCACTTGGGCGAAGTCGATGAGCTCGACGTTGTTGTCGGCCACGATCTCCACCACGATCTGCAGGCTGGTCCTGCCGTTCACCGGCAGGTCGCCGACGATCCAGCGGCCGGTCTCGCTATCGTAGGAGCCTTGGGCCGGCGCGGCCCGCACGAAGCGCAGCCCATCCGGCAGCAGGTTCTCAACCTCCACCCCCGTCGCGTCGGCCGGCCCCTTGTTGATCAGGTTGATGGTGAGGAAGGCGCCCCGGGGCAGCTTGGGCAGCGCCGCCACAGCGATCGATAGCTCCAGATCGATCACGCCGCTGGGTAGCTGGACCCGGGCGTAATCGTCCTCGGTCGGGTCGCCGTTGTTGGGGACGCTATCGGGGTCCGGCAGGTTGGAGGCCGTGACTTCAGCGACGTTCACGTAGGGCGGCGGGCCGCTGACGCGTATGGTGAGGGTAAGCAGGGCTGTCTCACCCACCGCCAGGTCGCCCACATCCCAGTTGCCGGCGGCGTAGGTGCCCTTGCCCGGGGTGGCCGAGAGCAGCGTGGAGCCGGGGGGCAGCTGTTCGCCCACCCGCACGCCCGACGCCGGGTCGGGGCCGGCGTTGTGGACGCCAACGGTGTACGTCACCTCGCCGTTGGCGTTGGGCCTCGGCTCGCTCGATCGCTTGCTTACCGACAGGTCGGCGCTGGGGCTTCTCACCGTAACCGTGCCGTGGTCGTCCTCGTTGGTGTCGTTGTTACCCGGCGTGCTGTCGGGATCATACTGGTCGGAGTCGCTCACCTCGGCCACGTTGGTGAAGGGGCCGAGCCCGTCCATGCGGGCCGTCACGGTCAGCGTAAAGACCTCGTTCACGCCGATCGTGCCAACGTTCCAGATGCCGGTGTTCGGGTCGTAGGTGGTGGTGGCCGGCGTGGTGGTGTGGCTCAGGTAGGTGAGACCGTCGGGGAGCTTATCGGTCACCTGGACGCCGGTGGCCACCGATGGCCCTGCGTTCGTGAGGGTCACGGTGAAGGTCACGGTGGAGCGGAGCCCCGGCTGCGTCGTGCTGGCGACCTTCGTCAGCGACAGGTCGGAAAGCTGCGGGCTGAGGGGCACGCTGGCGTAATCGTCCTCGTTGGGGTCGCCGTTGCCTGGTGTGCTGTCATTATCGGGTTGGTCGCTCCCGGTGATCTCGGCGACATTCACAAGGCGAGCGAAGCTGCGCACCCGCGCGCTGATGGTGAGAGTGGCGCCGCCGCCGGCCGGCACATTGCCGACGCTCCAGAGCCCGCTTGCAGGGTCGTAGGTGCCCTGGCTCGTGCTGTGGCTCAGGTACTCCAGGCCGGCGGGGAGCTGATCCGTCACCTCGACGCCGGTGGCGTTGCTGGGGCCGTCGTTGCGCAGCTCCACCGTGTAGGTGATCACATCGTTGATGTTGGGCGTGGGGTTAGAGACTCGCTTGCTGAGCGAGAGGTCAGCAAGGTCGCCAGCCAGGGTGGCGAAGCCCTGGTCGTCCTCGCTGGCGTCGTCATTGTTCGGCGTGCTGTCGGGGTCGTACTGGTCGGAGGCGCTCACCTGGGCGATATTGGTGAAGGGGCCAGGGCTGAGGACAGTGACCTCGATCGTGAGCGTGGCCTGGGCCCCGCTGGCGAGCGTCCCTACGTCCCATTCGCCGCTCACCGGGTCGTAGCTGCCCTGGCTGGGCGTGGCCGCCACAAAGGCGAGGCCGGTGGGCAGCCGGTCGTTCACCCGCACGCCGGTGGCTGTATCGGGGCCGCGGTTGGTGAGCTCGATGGTGAAGGTGGCGTTCTGGCCCACATTCACCCGCGACGCACTCACCCGCTTGATCAGCTCCAGATCGGCGATCGCGGGCGGCAGCGACACGCTGCTCTGGTCGTCCTCGGTCGGGTCGTTGTTGTTCGGAGTGCTGTCAGGGTCGGGCTGGTCGGAGCTGGTGACCTGGGCGGTGTTCGTTACCTGGGAGCCGTCCCAAGTGGCGCGGATATTGAGCGTGGCCACCTCGTCCCGCAGCATGCTGCCCACCGTCCAGAGGCCGCTGGCGGGGTCGTAGCTGCCCTTGCTCGGGCTGGCGCTCACGAAGGTGAGGCCGGCGGGCAACCGGTCGGTGACGCTGACATTGTCGGCGCGGCTGGGGCCGCGGTTGCGCAGGGCGATGCTGAACTCCAGCACGCCGCCGACGGTGAGAGGCGGCGGGGTAACGAGCGACTTGGTGAGTTCGAGATCGGCGCTCTGGATGATCGGGGCGATATTGGTATCGTCGTTATTGCTCAGGTCGGGGTCGGTGTTGTCGTTCGGGCGGCGCACGCTGGCTGTGTTCGTCAGGCTGCCCGCGGCGTCGGGGCTGACGGTGCCGGTGATCACGTAGGTGATCTCGGCGCCCGGGTCGAGGTCAACCGTGGTGTCGATCAGGTTGCCGGTGCCGGCGACGTCGCCGCAGCGGCCCGTGCCGACTGTGACCGAGCAGCTCCAGCTGACGCCGAGCACGGCGGCGGGCACATCGTCGCGCACTCTGGCGCCGATGGCCGGGCTGGGGCCGCCGTTGCGCACCACCACGTTGTAGGTGATCGGGCCGCCGGGGGTGAGCTGGGGCGGTGAGTGGGTCTTCTCGATCGAGAGTTCGGCCTCGGCCAGGGTGACCTGGCCGACGATCGGGATGGGCGCTGAGGGGTAGTAGGTCCAGGTGTCGATCAGACGGCGGTCGCCGTAGCCGTTGGCGCCCACGCCCGACCAGCGGTGGGCACCCGGCACGCCGCCGCCGACGCTCACGACGCCCTGAAGCGCGCTGCGGGCGTCCAGGGCCGTGCCGTAGCAGCGGGGGTCGGCGATATTGAAGGATGCCGGGGGCGCCGGCGAGTCGCCGGCGGCGCAGAGCGACCAGTCGTAGCTGTTGCTGCCGGTGAAGTTGTAGTCGTCGTTGTAGAAGACCAGGCTCGGGTCCGGCTCGCCGGGGCGGTTGGCGTCGCGCACGCGGGTGAGGCGGTGGCCGTTGGGGTGATTCTCAGCGTCGATGAAGGGGAAGTGGACCTCGCCGACGAAGAGCTGGATCTGGGCGCTGAAGCTGATCAGCCCGGCCGGAACCTTCACGCCGTTGCCGTCGAGGCCATCCCAGTAGACCTGGTTGGAACCCGGACTGGTTGGGCCGTTCAGGGTGCGGTCGTTCCCGTTGCCGTAGACCCCGTCGTTGTTGAGGTCGATGATGATGCTGTAGGTGGCGCCCACTGGCGCATCGAAGGTGAAGTAGCCGCCGAGCGGGTTGGTGCCGGCCTGGCCGGGCGTGCCCTCTTCGCCCACAAAGCCCATATTCTGCGGCTCAGGTGGGGTGACGGGCGGCACAAGCAGCCAGGTGGGGCCGCTCGGCGATGGGGCGCTGGCGGGCATAGAAGGATCGGGGCCGTTGAGGTCGAAGAAGATCTTATGGGTGATGTCGCGGGCGTCGGGGTTGTCGGGGTTGCGCGGGTTATGCACCCGGAAGCCCGGCGGCAACTCCTGGGTGGTGTTGTCGCCGGCGAGCTGTACTGAGCGGTAGAGCGGCAGCCCAGCCTGATCGACGATGCCCTCGGCGTTGCTGAAGAAGATGAAGGCGAACGGATCGATGCCGTTCATCTCGACGTGGTAGCCGTAGCCGTCGTTCGTCTGGATGTAGAACTGGGCGTAGAGGCCGACGTCGGCGGGGTTGCTGCCGCCGGCGTTGCCGCCGAGGTTAAGGGCCAAGTAGTTGGCGAAGACGCGGCCGGGGATCTCCACATTTCCGGCGCTCGGATCGCGCACGCTCACGTCCCAAGCCGCGATCGTATAGTTCTGAAAATCGGCGGGGCGGGTGCTCCACTCGGCATCGAACGGCAGCGGCGGGCTAGGGTTGTTGCTGACTGAGGCGTTGGGGTTGGGGCTGATGAAGTCGAACTCCCAGACACCGGCGCCAGCTGCGGTCGTCTCGGCTGCGGTGACGACGCAGGGCACGAAGCCGCCAGCCGCCGGCAGCGGGCCGGCCTCCTCCTGGGCGCGGTTCACGATGCGGCCGTAGAGCGCATTGCCGCCGCTGCGGGTGCTGCAACGCTTCGCCCCAGGGTCAACCGGGTAGAGCGAGGCCGGGGTCGTGTCCTGAGGACTGCGGATGATCACGTCGCCCTGGCCGAAGCCCATGGCGCTCGAGCCGATGTAGATCTCCTCGCCCGGCTCGGCGTAGGCTTTGATCGTTGTCTGCCGCGGGATGCCGGCCGAGGTGGCGCTCGCGTGCCACTCTAGAAAGGCCCGGTAGCCCTGGACGATGGTATCGTCGGTCATGTCGCGGCTGCCCTCGGCTGCCACGGGCGCGGCCGCAGGGAGCATCCCCAGGCAAAGCAAAGCGAGGGTGACCAAGTGGAAGGCGCGACTCAGTGGGGACGCGAAGCTACGGTGGGCGCGGTAGAGCATAAGACCCCCGTTAACATTGGGCGTTTGGCATGTCTTGAACACCCCACACTACGCGGCATGGCGCAGATGGCGAGGCTTGGCGTGGCCGCCCATGTCTGTTTGTCGTACTACCCCGGATGGTCCGCCTATTGTACGCGAAACCGCGCCCAATATCAAGCTACTACAACATATAATATAGGTTTATATATGGTCAGAGATTTGGCTATGGTATACTGAATCGCTGTAGCAAGCCCTGCGCACGACACAGTGTTCTGAAGGTGTCAATAGATCCAGAACCTTGTTGTAGCGCATATATTTCTGGTGCTGACGCTGCCGATCGGCGCGCAGCCCTATCAATTTGGGGAGGCCGGCTCGCTGCCATGATCACCAGCAGCGCGAACCCCACCATCAAAGGTATCCGAGCCCTACGCCAGCGCAAGGAGCGCGAGGAGCGCGGCCTCTGCTTCGTTGAGGGCATCCGTCAGGTGGCCGAGGCCCTGGCGAGCGATGTCGTAGTCCAGCTCATTGTCGCCCCGGATCTGCTGACGAGCGCCTTCGCTCGCGAGCTCGTGGAGCGACAGCGGGCCGCTGGCACGCAGATCCTCGAGGTGTCGCGGGAGCTCTTCGCCAGCCTCTCGCAGAAGGAGGGGCCCCAGGGCCTTGCCGCTGTGGCGCGCCAGCGCTGGACTAGCCTGGCCGCCGCTCGCCTCGACGCGCCGCCCGGCTGGGTCGCCCTCGTGGAGCCGGCCGATCCCGGCAATCTGGGCACGATCGTCCGCACCGCCGACGCTGTGGGCGCCGCGGGGATCATGCTGATCGGCCCTAGCGCCGACCCCTACGACCCGGCGGCCCTGCGGGCCAGCATGGGCGCAGCCTTCACCGTGCCGATGCTGCGCTGCAGCTGGGAGCAGTTCGCCGCGTGGAAGGCGGAGACCGGCGCCTATGTGCTGGGCACCGCCGACAGCGCGCCCGCCCACTTCCAGACCATCGCCTACCCACAGCCCCTCGTGCTGCTCATGGGCAGCGAGCGCCACGGCCTCAGCTCGGAGCAGCAGGCCCTCTGCGACCAGCTCGTGAGCATCCCCATGCGCGGCCGCGCCGACTCGCTCAACCTCGCCGTCGCCACGGGGGTGATGCTGTACGAGCTGTTGAGACAGGGAGACACGGGGACAAGGAGACAAGGGGACAGGGTGATAAGGTGACATTATTGCTCACCGTCAGGCATCACCTTGTCACCTTGTCCCTTTGTCACCCCGTCACCGAGCCGAGCGCTAGCGAGGCGAACTACTCCGGCAGCACCTTCCCCGGGTTCAGCAGCCCCGCGGGGTCGAGCTGGGCCTTGAGCCGGCGCATTAGGGCGATCTGGGCTTCACCGAGCGCCTGCCGCATGAAGGGTCGCTTCAGCGTGCCGATGCCATGCTCGCCGGAGAGGGTGCCGCCCACCGCGAGGGCCGCCGCAAATACCGCCTCGGCCGCCGGCCAGATCCGCGCCGTCTCCGCCGGATCTCTGGCGTCGAAGAGGATGTTCGGGTGCAGGTTGCCGTCGCCGGCGTGGCCGAAGACCACGATCGGTAGACCGTGTTCGGCGGAGATCGCCTTGATGCGCCGCACGCAGGCCGCGATCTGCGGCAGCGGCACAGCGATATCCTCGCCGAGGCGATTGGGGCGCACACGGGCGAGGGCGATCGAGACAGCGCGGCGAGCCTTCCAGAGGTTGGCCTCGTCCGCGGCGCTGCGGGCCACCTGCACGCTGGTCGCGCCTCCCGCCCGGGCCAGTTCGGCCAGGCGCGCCGTGTCGGCTGCCACTTCCTCCGGCTCGCCGTCGGCGAGCATGAGCAGCATGGCCCCTGTATCCCGCGGCAGGCCGAGCCCGAGGTAGGCCTCGACGGCGGCGATGCAGGCGTCGTCCA
>DAOUGF010000797.1:0-1522 GCA_034429295.1 Chloroflexaceae bacterium | reverse complement strand
TGCCCCGATATCCCCCATAACATGTTTGTCACCTGCTTTTATGCCATCCTCGACCCGGCCACGGGGCTGCTGCGCTTCGCCAACGCCGGCCACGACCTCCCCTACTGGCATCGCGCCGACGGCGTGCACGAGCTGCGGGCCCGCGGCATGCCCCTCGGCCTGATGCCGGGTATGCAGTACGAGGAGAAGGAGGTCACCCTGGCGCCCGGCGAGCATCTGCTGCTCTACAGCGACGGCCTTGTAGAGGCTCACAACAGCGCACGCGAGATGTTCAGCTTCGAGCGCTTGGCCGGCCTTGTGGCCGACGCCCCCAAGTGGGGCAAGCCCCTGGTGGACACGCTGCTCGAAGAACTAGCCCGCTTCACCGGGCCTGGCTGGGTGCAGGAGGACGATATTACGCTGGTCTCGATCGGGCGGGAGCCGGCGATGGACGAAGGGCCAAAGGCCGGCGACGAGAGCGCCGCCGTGACGCCGCCCCCTGCGCCAGAACCGGCTCCTGACCGGCCAGCCCCGGTCACGCCCGATTGGACGCTGCTCGCCGAGCTAGAGATCGCCAGCAGCCTCGATAACGAGCACTTGGCGATGGAACAGGTGGGCGCGTTGGCGGCGGAGCAGGGGCTGCCGCCGCGCCAACGGGAGCGCCTGCAGACGGCCGTGGCGGAGGCGACAATGAACGCCATGGAGCATGGTAACCACTACCGCGCCGACCAGCCCGTGCGGATCGCGGTGTGGCGCTCGGCGGACGCGCTGGCGGTGCGGATCTATGACTATGGAGTTGGCCCGAGGCAGACGGCCGAGGCGCCCGATCTGGAGGCGAAGCTCGCCGGCCTGCAGACGCCCCGCGGCTGGGGCCTGCACCTCATCCGTCATATGGTGGACGAGATGCGCGAGGCCGAGGCGGACGGGATGCATATGGTTGAGCTGATCGTGAATCTGTAGAGTGAAGGAGGGCGCCATGCCCGCACCAACACCATTCGAGGCCGCGGTGCGCAAGCAGCCGCGGGCCGCGATTATCGATCTCCACGGTGAGATCAACGCCGGAGCCGAGGAGCGCCTCGGCAAGGCCTACGCCGAGGCTGAGGCCGTCGACCCCGAGCTGATCCTGCTGAACTTCGCGGATGTGAGCTACATCAACAGCACCGGCATCGCGCTGATCGTCGGGCTGCTGGCCCGCGCCCGCGCGGCGCGGCGGCGCATCACCGCCTGCGGCCTCAGCCCGCACTACCAGGAGATCTTCACTATCACCAGGCTCGCCGACTTCATGCCTGTCTTCAGCGACGAGGCGGCGGCGCTCGCAGGCACAGCGTAGGAGGCTTCCAGTGTCTACACCCAGCGTTTCGATCACGGCGCGGCCGGCCATGGCGGGGGTGAGCGTGCTCGACATCCGCGGCGACATCACTGCAGCGGCGGAGCAGGCGCTGATGGACGTCTACGGGGCGGCAAGCCGGCAGGGCGCGCGGACGATCGTGCTCAACTTCGAGGGCCTGGAGTATATGAACAGCTCCGGCATCGGCTTTCTCGT
>DAOUGF010000796.1:0-2059 GCA_034429295.1 Chloroflexaceae bacterium | reverse complement strand
TGGGGCATCGGCCGCGCCCTCGGCTGGTCGAACTACAGCGCCCTCTGGCTTGGCGCGCTGGTGGCCCTCTCCTCGACGATGGTCACCCTCAAGACGCTGAGCGCCCAGGGCACCCTCGGCACCCTGGCGAGCCGCATCATGATCGGCATGCTGATCGTGCAGGACCTGGCGGTCGTGCCAATGATGCTCATCCTGCCCGAACTGTCGA
Source organism: Chloroflexaceae bacterium (assembly GCA_034429295.1). Taxonomy (GTDB): domain Bacteria; phylum Chloroflexota; class Chloroflexia; order Chloroflexales; family Chloroflexaceae; genus OHK40. The sequence goes on along the minus strand of DAOUGF010000796.1, from coordinate 1,851 downwards.
ACCTGGGCGTGGGGCTCCCGGTGCTCGGCTGGGCAGTGCTGCGGGCCGGGCTATTTCTCGCAGCGATGATCCTCGTCGGGACGCGGGTGATCCCGTTCGTGCTGAAGCGTATCGCGGCCTGGAGCTCGCGCGAGCTGTTCCTGATCGCGGTGATGGCCCTGGGCCTCGGGGTCGGCTACGCCACCTATCTGGCCGGGCTCTCGTTCGCCTTCGGGGCCTTCATCGCCGGCATGGTGCTCAGCGAGTCGGACTACAGCCATCAGGCTCTCAGCGATATCGTCCCGCTCCGGGATGTGTTCAGCATGCTTTTCTTCGTCTCGGTGGGTATGCTCCTCGACCCGCGCTTCCTGCTCGCCAACCTCGGCGCCATCCTCCTACTCATCGCCGTGCTTAGCCTGGGCAAGGCGCTGATCCTGACAGGGGTGACGCGCGCCTTTGGCTATCGCGGGGAAGTGCCGCTGGCGGTTGGGCTCGGTCTGTTCCAGGTGGGCGAGTTCGCGTTTGTGCTGGCGCGGGTGGGCCTGGCCGAAGGGGCGCTGAGCGCCGACCAGTACAGCCTGGTGCTGGCTGCCACGCTCGTGACCATGCTGCTGAGCCCCTTTGCCAGCACCCTCAGTGGGCCTGCCTACGTCTATCTCCGGCGCTGGCGGGGCAGACCGCCCGCCCCGGCCATCCCACTGATAGAGCAGGAGCTGGAGGGCCATATCATCATCGCCGGCTACGGGCGGGTGGGGCGCTACACCGCCGACCTGCTGCGCCGGCAGGAGATGGCCCACGTGGTGATCGAGCGCGACCAGAGCCGCCTCGACGCGCTGAAGGCGGCCAACATCCCGGTGATCTACGGCGATGCGGGCAGCGCGGTGGTGCTGGAGGCGGCGGGGCTGCAGCACGCCCGGCTGCTCCTGGTCACGGTCTCGGCGGCGATTGACGTGGAGCTGGTGGTGCGCCAGGCTCGCGCCCAGAACCCCCAGCTGCACATCGTGGCGCGGGCGACAGGGCTGGGACAGCTAGATGTGCTGCGCGGGCTGGGCACCCACGAGGTGGTGCAGCCGGAGTTCGAGGCCGGGCTGGAGATGGTGCGCCAGACGCTGCTGCACGCCGAGGTGGCTCCGGCGGAGATCGAGCGGCTGAGCGACGAGGTGCGGGCCGAGCAGTACCGCCCGCTGGAGACCCTCGACACCAGCGCCGCCACCCTGCGACGCCTCCGACAGCTGCGGCGCGGGGCGCTGGATCTTGCCTGGTACACGCTTGAGCCGACAAGCCCTCTGGTCGGCCAGAGTATCGGCGCAAGCGACGTGCGCCGACAGACCGGCGTGTCGATCGTGGCGCTGCTGCGCGAGGGCGCCGTCATCCATAACCCCGCGCCGGAGACGCAGCTCTGTGCGGCCGACCAGATCGCGGTGCTGGGCACCGCCCCGCAGCGGGCGACCTTCGTGGAGTTGCTCACGCCTCTGCCAGATCGGGGACGTTCTCTGGTGCCGAGCATGGTCGCCCTGCCCTCCGGCAATTGAGCGAACGCTAAGGAGGGCAGGATGACGAACAGCCCTGATCTACCACAGCGACCCGTTCGGATGTGCCCAGAGGCAGTGAGCTCCCCAGCTCGTCTGTCAGGACAGCCTGGCACGCTTTCCTGTATGGCGACAGTGAAACTCGTCGGGCCGCACAGTCTCGGCGTCTTTTACGCGAGCCTTGCAGAGGAAGTCCAGCAGAGGGACGACAGCTAGGGGGCGAAGGCGTGAGCTAATGGCGCATCGACCGAGGTGATACTGAGGGCTATCAGCCAGCGCTTACTCCAGAAACCGCCGATTGGCCCGATCTAGGTCGCTCTCGCCGTACGGGCCATCGCCAACA
>DAOUGF010000795.1:0-3678 GCA_034429295.1 Chloroflexaceae bacterium | reverse complement strand
AAGCGCGAGGTCTGCTCCTCACCACCCCCTGCTGGTGCCTTGTCCTGAGCCGCGCTGAAAAAACCTACCCCTCAAAGGGGCAGAGCCCGCCCGCATCCTCACCCACCGTGCAGGTGGTACTGGTTCGGGGCGACGCCGCGAGGCGGCGGGGGTGTAGGGGGCGGAGCCCGCCTGCAAACGGCGGGGGTGCGGGGGCGGCCAGCCTCAGATCAGGAGGTGCTCGCCCTGCCAGAGGTAGCCGGGCGCAGTCTCCTTGTTGACCACCCCGCCATCCATGCGGATAAAGTTTGGCACATTGGCCCGCTCGCCTTTGGTCGCCAGGAAGTAGCCGATCCAGAGGGCGCCGCTATGGATGCGCCCGGTGGGATTGATCACTGTGCCGACCATCTCGCCGCGCATCACTGCGGCGCAGGCGTCCACGAGGCCATCGACGCCGCCGACGAAGATCTGCCGCTGTTTTTGTGCCTTGGTGATCACCCGCAGCGCCGCAAGCGCCATCTCGTCGTTGTGGAAGAACGCGGCGCGGATGTTGGGGTGGCGCTCCAGCAGATCCTCCCAGATCCAGGTCGTCTTGCCCACATCCCAATCGCCCGGCGTTTCGTCGATAACCTTGACGCCGGGGTAGCGCTCGATGACGTTATGAAAGCCCTGGGCGCGCCCCTGCGCGCCCGTGTGGGTGAGCACGCCTTGGGTGTGGACGATCTCGAAGCTATCGCTCTGGGCCGCGCGCCGCGCCGCCTCGATGACCGCTGTGGTCACCTGTTCGCCCATCCAGACGTTATCGGGCTCGAGGAATGAGACCACGCCGAGGCTATCGAGATCGTCGGCCAGGCGCGTATCCATGTCGATCACCGGGATGCCGCGGCTGATCAGCTGGCGCACCGGCTCGACATAAGCGTTCACGGCGAGCGGGTGGATGGCGACAAAATCCCACTGCTGCTCGGCGATCTCCTCCAGGTCGCGGCGCTGCTTATCGACGCTTAGCTCGCCGTCGTAGCTCACCACGTCGATCTGCAGCAGCCGCCCCATAAACTTGGCCGTCTCGCTGCCGCGATGCACCCAGGCGGTATTGAGGCCGAGATGTGAGAAGGCGGCTCGCAGGCGCGGCGTAGGCGTCGGCCAGATCGTCTCGACCTGCTGGGTGGACCGCTGCTGAGCTTCGCACCCGCTGAGGAGCAGGTTGGCCATGAGGCCACAGAGCGCAAAGCCGCGCACGAAGCTGCGGCGATCCATCCGTCGGCCCTCGCCCAGCGACTGAACCGCGCGGTTGATCAGCGCAATCTCTTCTTCCATGCTGGAACTCCTCCGGGCGAAGCGCTTCACAAGGGCGCCACGAGCGGTTTTGCAAACGGCCGCTCGTGCAGAACGTTACGTCACATCCGCTTAACAGCCCATCCAGATCCTGATATAATTGCTTTATCCTTTGCGCTGCTATATCCCGCTGTGAGCCATTGGCGAGCGCCGGCATATACCCCGCGGCATAAGTCTGGGACAGTCGGCGATCTTCGGTCTCCAAAGGCCAGCTCCATGGGCGACGTGAGCGTTCAGCCAGTGTTGGCAGCGATCGGCCGCTATGCGATCAGCGCCGAGCTAGGCCGTGGCGGAATGGCCATTGTGTACCGCGCCTACGAGCCGGAGCTGGAGCGGTCGATCGCGCTCAAGCTGCTCTCTCCCGAGCTGGTGCAGCAGCCGAGCGTGGTAGCTCGCCTGCGCCGCGAGGCGATCAGCATCGCTCGCCTGCGCCACCCGAACATCGCGCTGCTCTACGAGTTTGGCCAGGCCGACGGCACGCCCTTCCTGGCGATGGAGTACGTGCCCGGACTCTCGCTGCGCCAGTTGCTAGAGCGCGGCCCGCTGCCAGTCGAGCGAGCGCTGCACATTCTGGCTCAGATCGGGGAGGCGTTAGATTACGCACACGGTATGGGGATTGTACATCGGGATGTCAAGCCGAGCAATATCCTGGTGACCCCCGACGACCACGCGGTGTTGATCGACTTTGGGCTCGCGGCGATGGCCGAGAGCTCGCAGCTCACGACCGATGGCGCGGTGCTCGGCACGCCCCACTACATGGCGCCGGAACAGGCGGAGGGGCGCGGCGCAGAGCCCGCCAGCGACCAGTACAGTCTGGCGGCGGTGGCGTACGAACTGCTCACGGGGGCCCCGCCGTTCGAGGGCCGCACAGCCACGGCGGTGATCTACGCCCATATTCACGAGCTGCCCCCGCCCCCGAGCGAGCGCCGGCCCTCGCTGCCGGCCGCGGTGAACGACGTGCTGCTGCGTGCGCTGGCCAAGGCGCCCAAGGATCGCTACCCCTCCTTGGCCGCTTTCGTGGCCGAGCTGCGGGCCGCGCTCGCAGCGCCGCCCACGCCGGCCCGCCCCTCCGGCTCGCGCTGGTGGCCGCTCGGCCTGGTGGGCCTGGCTGTCGTCGCCCTCGTCTTGCTGGCGCTGCAGCTGAGTAGCACCCCGATCAGCGCGCCACGGGCGCGAGCGAGCGCCGATCGGGACGGCGGCGTGCCGCTGCCGCAGCGGATCATCTGGCAGCGCTCCTTTCGCCTGAACAGTGAGTCGGCTCCGGTGTTTCTCGAGGACACGCTGCTTGTGGATACGCTCGACGGCGTGCTGGTGGCGCTCAACGCCGACACCGGCGAGAGCCGCTGGGAGCAAGATCGCGTCAACACTCGTGAGGTGATGTTCGGCGCCCCGTACGCCAGCGCAGGGCTTGTCTATGTCGGCACCACCGATGAGGAAGTGCTCGGCCTCTCCCTCGCCAGCGGCGGGCTGATCTGGCGCCGCCCCGTCCAGGGAGTGGTGCAGCAGGCGCCCGTGCTCTACCACGATCGGCTGATCGTCACGACCGAGAAAGGGTACCTGTACCTGCTGCGGGCCGGCAGCGGCCAGGTGATCTGGGGGCGCCCGCTCGGGATAGGGCTGGGAGAACCGATGCCTAGCAGAGACCAGATCTTTGTCGGCGCCGGCACGCTCCTCTCGGCCCTCGATATGAACAGCGGGACGGTCAACTGGGATTTCCAGGCGGCGAGCAGGCTCACGACGCGCCCGGTGATCTTCGGCGATCTGATCCTGGTTGGCACGGAGCGGGGCGTGATGCATGCGCTGCGCCAGAGCGACGGTCAGGAGCAGTGGCGCGCCCAGTTCAACGGCGCGCTGAGCGCGGCCCCCGCCGTCAGCAGCGCGATCTTCGCCGTCGATCGCTCGGGCAGCGTGACCGCCCTGAGCGCCGATGCGAGGCAGGTGCTCTGGCACTTCAATGCCCACGCGGCCATCAACGCCACGCCGCTGCTGGCCGATGGGAAGCTGCTCTTCGGCGCCAGCAACGGTATTTTCTACGCTCTCGACGCCCGTGATGGCCGCGAACTGGCCCGCGTGCAGCTCGGTGGTAGCATCGACTCCGTGGCGGCGCTTGGCGATGGGTTGATCTACGTGCTGGCGGATCAGATCTACGCGCTGGGCCGCGCGGACTAAAAAGGGTTGCGAGCGGGCTCCGCCCTTCGCGCTCCTCGTCATATGGTGGCGGCTGCCCCGTGCCCCTACCACCTGCACGGTGGGTGGAGATGCGAGTGGGCTCCGCCCCTCGCGCTCCCCGCCAAGGGGGCGGCTGCCCCCTTGGAACCCCCGAAGCTGGCGGCCGCCAGCGCCGACGTGCCATCGCTGCATGCCCCT
>DAOUGF010000794.1:0-4279 GCA_034429295.1 Chloroflexaceae bacterium | reverse complement strand
TAGAAGGTCGCAACACGAGCTTCGGCCGCGGGGAAGGCGGCGCGCATGGCCTGCTGAACCATGAGCCGGCTATCAGGTTCTGTCATAGATTTATCAGCCAAACTACTTACATTTAGCGTTCCATATAGTACGACGGTATGTAGGATATATCGCTTCGCAGAGCGATAGAGAAGACATTCTGCTGTAATGGTGGTGTAACCTTCATGGATTGTCGCGGCGGGGGGCGACTAGTACACTCGCACATATGTAAGGCGGTAGGAGTAAGGCTAAACGGTACCCCGACGCACCGCTGACCTTGCGCAACCCGCCCCCAACGTAGCCCGCGACGTCCGATCGAAGGAGTGCCGTGATGCCGCTCAACATGCGTTTCCGCTTCAGCCCGACAAAAGATGGCCTCGTGAAGGTGCTCGGCCCGCTTGAGACCGAGATTATGCAGATTCTGTGGCAGGACGAGCGGAGCACTGTGAAGAAAGTGCACCGTCGCCTCTCGCAGCAGCGAGAGATCGCCTACACCACCGTGATGACGACGATGAGCCGCCTGGCCGAGAAGGGCGTGCTGAACCGTCACCGCGAGGGCCTTGCCTACGTCTACACGCCGGCGATCTCGGAAGAGGATTTTGTGCAGATGGTGGTGCGCCAAGTGCTCGATGGCCTGCTGGATGACTACAGCGACACGGCAATCGAGTACATGGTGGACTACCTGGCCCGCAACAACCCGGCCGAGCTTCAGCGCCTGCAGAAGGCCATCCAGGCCCGCACCGGGAAAGCCTGATCCCCGCCTCCAGGCACGCCGTCTCCCCATCAGCGTGCCGCGCCTGCTCGACTGAACAAAGGCAAAAGGTGACATGCACAAGCCCGCGACCCGCAGGGTGTGGCCTCGCATGTTGCTTTTTGCCTTTTGCATTTAGCTCAGCTCCCCCCACAGATCATAGTCGGTGGCCTGCGTAATCTGCACAGGGATGATCGTGCCCACCGGTGCCTCACCCCAAACGAAGACCTGGCCATCGATCTCGGGCGCGTCGCGGAACGAGCGGCCGACGGAGACGGGCCTGCCGTCGTCGGCGCTGCCGCGGCCCTCGATCAGCACGTCGAGGGTGCGGCCGATCCAGCGGCGGTTGCGGGCGCGGGAGATCCCCTGTTGGAGCTGCATCAGCTCGTGCCAGCGGCGCTCGATCACGTGAGGGCGCACCTGGTCGGGGAGGGTGGCGGCGTGGGTGCCCGGCTCCTGGGAGAAGCGGAAAGCGCCCACACGGTCGAGCTCCATCTCTTCGAGGAAGGCGAGCAGGGTGCGGAACTCCTCGGTGGTCTCGCCGGGGTAGCCGACGATAAAGCCGGAGCGCAGGGCGATATCGGGCATGGCGGCCCGGAGATCGCGGATGATCGCCTTGGTGCGGTCGGTGTCGGGTGGGCGGCGCATGCGGCGCAGCGTGGCCGGGTGGGCGTGCTGGAGCGGCATGTCGAGATATTTGACGATCTGGGGGCGCGAGGCCATCACGCTGATCAGCCGCTCGGAGATGCCGTGGGGGTAGGCGTACATCAGGCGCACCCACGTGTCGGTGGGGAGCAACTGGCAGAGCTCGTCGAGCAGGGTGGCGAGGCCGTCCTTCAGGCCGAGGTCGCGCCCGTAGTCGGTGAGATGTTGGGCCACGAGAACGATCTCGCGCACGCCGCGGGCGACGAGCTCCTGGGCCTCGGCAAGCACGGCGCCGACAGGCTTGGAGGCCATGTCGCCCTTGAAGCTCGGGATGGTGCAGAAGGCGCAGCGCAGATTGCAGCCGTCGGAGATCTTGAGGTAGGCCGAGGGGGCGCTGCGGGTGCGGCGGATCTGGGCCGTGCGCCAGTCGGCGTAGCCCTGCTGAGAGGGCTGAGGGCGGCGGCGGGCCGATGGCTGAGGCTCGGGCGCGGCCTCAGTTCGGGGGGCGAGTTGCAGCCCGATCACGGGCACATCGCGCTTGGCCGTGGCGGAGTGACCATTGGTCGTGGACCGCCGGCCCTCCTGCACCAGTTCGCCGATCCGCATCCACTGGCGGGTGCTGAGGATCTGGTCGACGCCGGCGACGCCGGCCACGAGCTCGCCGTGGGATTGGGCCATGCAGCCGGCGGCGATCAGCTGCTGATCGGGACGCTTCTGTGCGCCGAGGGAGCGGAGCACCTCCAGGGTCTCGTCGCGGGCTGAGGCAATAAAGCTGCAGGTGTTGACGACGATAATATCGGCGTCGGCGACATCGGCGGCGGGTGTATGGCCCTCGGCGGTGAGGATGCCTTCCATGCCTTCGCTATCAACGGCATTCTTGGGGCAACCGAGGGTGACAATGTGATATTTCATGCGTGGAGACTATATTCTGGGAAGGGCCGTCACGGAGAGCGGCCCTGATTGGCTGACGGGAGAGGCGCTTACAGCGCTGTGCAGGTAGTATAACCTAGTACAGGATATCGTATGTCAAGGTAGCGGCTCGAAGCGCTCCACGACGAGGTGGCGGCCGGCGGGCTCGACGGGGGCGCCGCAGGTGGGCTCGCGGCCGTGGCGCAACAGGTAGCGCCAGTAGTGCAGATGGGCGCGATTGGGCCGGTAGCGGCCAAGCGTTACCTGGAGGAGCTCGGGGTAGCCGTGCTCCTCGTTGTAACGGGCGACAACATTGTAGGGCGCGTAGCAGGCGCAGTCGCGGCCCGGAATGCCGCGGCGACAGCTAGCGCCGAACTCCGGCCCTCGCATGAAGCGCTCGGCCTCAACGAAGAGGCTCGTGACGGTGCGGGGGCTATAGTAGCGACAGGTATTGATTGCGATGGCGGCTACGCGCTCGCGGCGCACCTCGGCATCCTGGGTGCAGCCGCCCCAGCCCTTCATGTGGAGCACCATGCGGTAGCGCTCCACGGGCGCGGCCAGCCAGCGGGCCCTGGCGGCCTCGAGGGCGCGTCGCTCGGCGCCGAGCTGCCAGAAGACAGCGCCGAGCAGCGCCGCCAGCAGCAGCGCTGCGCCCGCGAGCGCTTGCACAGCCCTGTTCGCCCGCCGCGTGTGGAGCATAGGATACCAGGGTGTGAGGCATTGGACGCCGGGCTGCGAGCGATGGCCCTGCTCCTAAGCTCCAGCCTCCAGCATCCAAGCTCCTAGCGGTAGTTGGTAAACTGCAGCGGCAGAGTGAGCTCGCCCTCCTTATCGCGGAGGAACTTAATCACAGCCTGAAGCTCATCGCGGCTCTTAGAGGCCACGCGGAGCGAATCGCCCTGGATGCGGGGCTGGATCTTGGGGAACTGGTCGCGGATCAACTTGGCGAGCTTTTTGGCCGTATCGGAGTCGATCCCTTTGCGTAGCTTGACCACCTGGCGCACGCGGCCGCCGCTCACATCCTCGGGCTTGCCGTAGTCGAAGATCTTCAGCGAGAGTTGGCGGCGGAGGGCCTTTGTCTCGAGAATGTCGCGCACGCTGCGGAGCGACATCTCCGTATCGGTGGTGATGATCAACTCGCTCTTGCTCAGCTCCAGGGTTGTTTTTGTATCTTTCAGGTCGTAGCGCGTCTGGATCTCGCGGTTCGCCTGATCGACAGCGTTCACCAGCTCCTGGTGGTCGAAGTCGGAGACGATATCGAAGGTGCTCTCACTTGCCATAAGTCTGTAGTCCGTAATCTGTCGTTGTACTGCTTCGAAAGGTTGGCACACCGGTGCCGCTGAGCCGCGCCCCCAAACTCTCAGTTGAGGGCGTGAGTGCAGGCGCCAGCGTGTGCCAAGGTGATGAAACAGTACATGTAAGTCCGTAGCCGGTAGTCCGTAATCAGTGCTGTACGGATTGGCGACTGCCGGCTACAGCGGTACGGTATCAATTGGGCGGCCAGGCCCAGTTTACAGGCTGGCCCGGGTTCTGGCCGAGGGCGCCCTGCTGGAGGCCGTTGACAGTGACGAAGACATCGGGCGGGTTGCCGGCCCGGATCAGCACGCGGCGTTGGGCCTCGAAGACGAGCTTCTCGCTGGCGCGCATGATGCCCTCAAAGGCGATGTTGCCATCGGTCTGCACACGCACCCAGGAGTTCTCATTGCCGCGCTGGTTGGGGATGGTGATCTCGATCACGATCGGCGCGGAGGGCGTGGCGCTGGGCTCGGTGGCGGGGAGCTCGCCCCCGGCGACGGCTGTCTGGGCGGGGCCGGCGGTGGCCCCTGCGATGGCGGTTGGCGCCCTGGTAGGGATGGCGATGGTGGGCGCGGCCCCTGCGGTGTTCGTGGGGAGCGGCGAAGGGGGCGGGACTGTGGCCGTCGCTGCGACGCCGGCGATGGAGCCGCCGGTGCGATC
>DAOUGF010000793.1:0-7232 GCA_034429295.1 Chloroflexaceae bacterium | reverse complement strand
GCAAGGTGATGCCTATCGACTCCGTCAGGATGTCACCCGGTCACCCTGTCACCTTGTCACCGTGTCACCCCTGTCACCTTAGCCAGGAGCTAAGACGATGATTATTGATGTCCACACCCACACCCCCGCCTACCGCGACCCGGTGCCGGAGGAGAAGGTAGTGATGAACGCCGTCTGGCGCCCCGACCGCGCCGTGAAGGCGACGACCTCCTGGGCCGACTTTCTGGAGGCCCAGCGCCCCGCCGATAAGTCGATCGTCTTCGGCATCGCCTGGCACCCCGGCGGCTCCCGCTACGACGGCATCGCCGAGCAGGGCGGCGGCTGGTATCAGGGCAACATCAACGACGCCACGGCTACCTTCGTGCGCGCCCACCCCGATCGCCTGATCGGTTTCATGGCGCTGCACCCCCACGACCGAAACTGCCTCGACGAGCTCGAGCGCTGCCGCACCGACCTCGGGCTGCGGGGGATCAAGCTCGGCGCCAACTACCAGAACTTCGACCCGCTCGAGGCCCGCGCCCTGGCGATCTACGAGCGCGCCCAGCGCTACGGCCTGCCCGTCCTCTTCCACCAGGGCACTTCCCCGGTGCGCGAGGCGCCGATCAAGCTCTCTCACCCCCTGCTGATGGACGAGATCGCCATCCGCTACCCGGACTTGAAGATTATCATGGCTCACGTCGGGCACCCTTGGCAGGTGGACGCCTGCGTGGTGATCCGCAAACACCCCAACGTCTTCGCGGACGTCTCGGCCAACTTCTATCGCCCCTTCTCCTTCTGGGAGCAGATGGTCAAGGCGATGGAGTGGAAGGTGCTCGACAAGCTGCTCTTTGGCACCGACTTCCCTGTGACGACGGTGGAGGAGACGATCGCGAGGCTGCGCGGTGTGAACGATATCGTCGAGGGCACGAGGCTGCCGCGGGTGCCCGAGGAGGCGATCGAGGCGATCATCCACCGCGACGCGCTCGCGCTGCTCGGCTTGGATTGATGATGGTGGTGCTCGTCGCGCCTGCGGCGGCCCGCAGGAGAGAAGGAGGCCGCCCATGAGGCTGCGCAGCGCTGAGTGGTTCGAGGGGCGCGACGAGATCGGTCCGCAGAGCCGGGCCGCGCTCCGCTCGCTCGGCTGGTCGGAGGAGTTCTTCCGCGGCAAGCCGGTGATCGGCATCGCCAACTCCTGGAGCGAGCTGAACAACTGCAGCTTGAACCTGCCCGCGCTGGCCGCCGCCGCCAAGCGCGGCATCATCGCGGCGGGCGGTATCCCCCTCGAGTTCAACACCATCGCCTTGGGCGAGGAACTGATGAAGCCCAGCGCCATGCTCTATCGCAACCTGATGGCGATGGAGCTGGAGGAGACGCTGCGCAGTTACCCGCTCGACGGCGTGGTGCTGCTGGGCAACTGCGACAAGACTATCCCCGCCCAACTGATGGCCGCCGCCAGCGCGAACCTGCCGGCGATCGCCGTCTGCGCCGGCCCGAAGTCGGCCGGCCAGTGGCGCGGGCAGCCCGTCGGCTCGGGCACGGCCCTCTGGAAGTATCTCGACGAGTACCGGGCGGGCCGGCTGAGCGAGGAGGAGTGGCGCGGCCTGGAGGCCTGCTACTCCTGCAGCGTCGGCACCTGCAACACCGTGGGCACTGCCTCCACCATGGCCCTGCTCGCCGAGGCCCTCGGGATGATGTTGCCGGGCACCGCCACCATCGACGCCAACGACACACGCCGGCTGGCCGCCGCCGAGCGCAGCGGCGCCCGCGCCGTGGAGCTCGTGCGCGCCGACCTGCGCCCCCGGCAGATCATGACCCGCGCCGCCTTCGAGAACGCGCTGCGGGTCTACACGGCGGTGGGCGGCTCGACTAACGCCGTGATCCATCTGCTGGCGATCGCGGGGCGGCTCCGCGTGCCCCTGAGCCTGGAGGAGTTCGACGCCATAGCCGCCGTCACGCCGGTGCTGCTCGACGTGCAACCGGCCGGGCGCGGCCTCATGGCCGACTTCGACGCCGCCGGCGGCCTGCCGGCGCTGCTCGCCGAGCTACGCGACAGCCTCCACCTCGATGCGCTCACCGTCACCGGGCGCCCCATCGGTGAGCTGCTGCCACCGCGCAGGCCCGCCCGCGACTCTGTGATCCGCTCAGCCGACGCCCCGCTCCAGCCCGCCGGCGGCTTGGCGGTGCTGCGGGGGAACCTCGCCCCTCGCGGCGCGATCATCCGCACCGTCACGGCAGCGCCGCGACTGCTCCAGCACCGCGGGCCGGCCCTCGTCTTCGACAGCTACCAGGAGCTACTGGCGCGCATCGACGACCCGGAGCTCCCCGTCACGGCGGATAGCGTGCTGGTGCTGCGCAACGCCGGCGCCGTGGGCGTGCCCGGCATGCCCGAGTGGGGCTCGATCCCGGTGCCGCGCAAGCTGCTCCTCCAGGGCGTGACCGACCTTGTGCGGGTGAGCGACTCGCGCATGAGTGGCACAAGCGCGGGGACGATCGTGCTCCACGTGGCGCCCGAGGCCGCCGTGGGCGGGCCGCTGGCGCTGGTGCGAGACGGAGACCTGATCGAGCTGGATGTGCCGGCGCGCTCCCTGCGCCTCCTAGTGGACGATGAGGAGCTGGAGCGGCGACGCGCAGCTTGGAGCCCTCCAGCGAGCCGCCACAGGCGCGGCTACCCGCGGCTCTACGCGGAGCACGTGCTGCAGCCGGACGAGGGCTGCGACTTCGACTTCCTCCGCCCCCAGAGCGACGCCGATCTGGAGCTCGTGCCACCGGTGGTCGGCCGATCCTAGGTGACAAGGTGCTCGCCCTCGCTCCCGCTCGGGCTAGGGGACGGGGGGACACCTGTCGGCACCGTCAGGATGTCCCCTTGTCCCCTTGTCACCCTGTCACCCTGTCACCCTGTCACAACGACGCGGGTAGCGACTTGAGCACTTGGCGCGCGACCTCGAGGGTGCGGTCGATGTCGGCGCGGGTGTGGGCGGCGCTCACGTGGTTGCGCTTCATGGCGGTGGGGATCATAAAGATCCCGTGCTCGCACATTGTCTTGCGGAACCAAACGTCGCGGGCGGTGTTGTTGCGGAACAGGTCGGTGTAGCTCTCGATCGGCCCCGGCTCCATGAAGTAGGGCACGAAGACCGAGCCGAAGAGCGCCACCTGCATCGGGATGCCCAACTCCGCGGCGATCTCGGTGAGGCCGTCGGCGGCAAGCTTGGCGAGGCTGAAGCAGTGCTCGTGCACCGCGCCGCTCTCCAGCTCGGCGATGGTGGCGAGGGCGGCTGAGACGCCGACGGCGTGGCCGTTGTAGGTACCGGCGAAGAGCACTCCGCCGCCCTGCCCGAAGCGATCCATCAGCTCGGCGCGGCCGGCGAGGGCAGCGATCGGGTAGCCGTTGGCCATCGCCTTGGCGAAGGTGGCGAGATCGGGCGTGACGCCGGCGATCGACTGGTAGCCGCCGATAGCGTGGCGGAAGCCGGTGATCACCTCGTCGAAGATCAGCACCACGCCGTGCTGGCGAGTGAGATCGCGCAGCGCCTGGAGGAACTCGGGGCGAGGCATCACGCAGCCGATGTTGTGCGGGATCACCTCGACGATCACGGCCGCGATTTCGTCGGCGCCGCTCTGCAGCGCCTCCGATGCGGCCTCGATATCGTTGAAGGGCAGGATGAGCGTCTTGGCGATCACGTCGGGGTCCATCCCGAGCGAGAGCGGGTCGTACTGGCCGATCTTCTCGGGCGGGCTGATCACATTCATCAGCACGGCGTCGTGCCAGCCGTGGTAAGTGCCCTGGAATTTGATCAGCTTGTTGCGGCCGGTAACGGCGCGGGCGAGGCGGATCGCGGCGTAGGTGGCTTCGGAGCCGGAGTTGGTGAGCAGGATGCGCTCGGCGCAGGGGATATGGCGGCTGAGCAACTCGGCGAGCTCGACCTCGATGTCGGTGACGCCGGTGCCGATGATGTCGAGGCGGCCCATCGCCTCGGCGACGGCGGCGTTCACGCGGGGGTGGTTGTGGCCGAGGATGATCGGGCCGAAGGCGGCGTGATAGTCAAGGTACTGCTTGCCGTCGGCATCGGTGAGGTAGGCGCCCTCGGCGCGAACGAAGGCCATGGGCCAGGGGAGGGTGCGGTTGCCGGAGTTCACCCCGCCGGGGATCACGCGCCGGGCCCGCTCGACCAGCTCTACATTACCGACTGTGGTGGTCATGCCGCGCTCCTTTCAGGCAAAGGCTGAAGTGCGAAGTCGAACCCGACCAGCTCAACGTCTTACTGCTCACCTCTCACTTCTCGCTTCTCACTTCCGCCTCCGCCAGGGCCGCGAAGCGCTCGCGGGTGGAGTGGTTATGGTAAGTGGCAAGCCTCGCGGCCGCGTCGGGGTCGCGCTCGCTGATGGCCCGGAAGATCGCCCGATGCTCGCGGTTGGAGGCGCGCATCATCTCGGCATCCACAGCCTTGCCGTAGCTCATCAGGAACAGGTCAACCCGCTCCTCGTTGCGCTCGACGAGCTGGGCGAGGGTGGGGATGCCAGCGGCGAGCCCAACGCCCGCGTGGAAGAGACGGCCGGAGCGCAGGAAGCCGGCCACATCGAGCCGCTCGACGCAGGCCTCGCCCGCCTCGATCGCCTGCTCCAGGGCGGCCAACTGCTCGGCAGTGGCGTAGAAAGCCGCCCGGCGGGCGAGGAAGGGCTCGACCGCCTCGTTGGCCGTGAACAGTTCGACCACCTGCTCGCGGCTGAGTCTGCATACAAAGAGCCCGCGGCGGTGAATCGGCGCGATCAGCCCCTCGTGCTCGAGGATGGCCAGCGCCTCGCGCACGGGCGTCCGGCTGATCTGCAGCATCGTGGCCAGCCGCTCCTCCACCAATGGCTGGCCCGGCTCCAGCTCACCGGCGAGGATCGCCTGCTTGATCGCCTGGTAGGCGGCCTCGCGGAAGGTTGGCGCCTTCTCGAAGGCCTGAGCGTCGATCGGTGTAAGCATTAGGGGTTCCAGTGTACACTGCGGGGATGAGCATGGCTCCCCGGCGCCAGCCTCGTATACAATCATAGCCCCTTTTAGCCCATCGTCAAGGGCCTACCACGCCCCAACTGCGACCGCGCATCGCTGCTCTGTGCCGCAGTAACCGATCATTCTCCCCTTCATAAAGCGGAACAAAACACCCTCTTGACATCCCTTCAACCCCGTCGTATAGTGCAGGCCATCCTGTATGTTCGTATACGAACCACTTGGCCCTGGGCCCAGCGACGCCGCCTCCGGCCGGGGCGGTTGGCGGGCCTACCCGGGCATGGCCGCCGCTGGCCGCGCCCTGTCAGATGCACCAAAGGAGGCCCCCCGTGGCGCAGCGATCCCGAGCCCGCCGCAACCTGCTCCTCCTCCCGGCCCTGCTCGTCGTCCTCTCCTTGATCACCGCGGCCTGCGGCGCCGCCGCACCCGCCCAACCCGACGCTGGGCAGCCGACCTCCGCGCCGGCCGCCCCGCCCCCCACCACCGCGCCAGCCACCGCCGTGCCCGCCGCCCCTGCGGCCACCGTTAAGACCCGCCTGGTCTTCGCGGGCAACCAGGAGCCGGCCAGCATGGACGTCGTCACCATGCCCGGCAACGTCAACGAGCGCGAGGTGACGGCCCAGATCTTCGAGACCCTTGTCTACATCGACCAGAGCCAGACGGTCTACCCCGGCCTCGCCACCGAGTGGCAGCGCTCCGACGACGCGACGGAGTGGACCTTCACCCTGGCCGAGGGCGTGAAGTGGCACGACGGCAGGGCCTTCAGCGCCCAAGATGTCGTGGACTACTTCGAGTATGTGCGCGACGCCGACGCGGTCGGTACGGGCCCCGGCCAGATCAAGCAGGTGATCGGCACCGCCGAGGCGCTCGACGATAAGACCGTCAAGCTGACCCTGACCGCCCCGCGGCCCGACTTCCTCACCGAGCTGGCCGACCCCGGCCTTGCGATCGGCAACATCGCCAACCTCAAGGAGCGTGGCGAGGACGCCGGCTTCAACCCGGTGGGCACAGGGCCCTTCAAGTTCAAGGATTGGGTGCGGGGCAGCGAGATCGTGCTGGAGCGCAACCCCGATTGGACGTGGGGCTCGCCGATGTTCAAGCTCGACGGCCCCGCGCTGCTCGAGGAGCTGGTCTTCCGCTTCATCCCCGAGGCCCAAACGCGCATGGCCACCCTCGAGGCCGGCGAGGTTGACTTCGTTGACCTGCTGCCCTTCCAGGATGTGGCGCGGGTGCGCGAGGACAGCCGCTTCGCGGTGACCGGCTTCCTGCTGCCGGGCATGCCGCAGATGAACTATATGAACACCGAGCTCGCCCCCACGAACGAGCTCAACGTCCGCAAGGCGATCATCTACGCCACCGATAAGCAGGGCATCATCGAGAGCGTCTACTTCAACATGGTCGAGCCGGCCTACGGCCCGATCTCGCGGGCCTTCCCCGAGTACGAGCCGGCCCTCGAGAGCATGTACAGCTACGACCCCGAGATGGCGATGCAGCTGCTCGACGAGGCGGGCTGGACGATGGGCCCCGACGGCGTGCGCACCAAGGACGGCCAGCGCCTCGAGGTGACGATCGTCGAGAATAAGAGCTGGAACGACTGGGTCTACGTGCTCCAGGCCAACCTGCAGGCCGTCGGCTTCGACGCCGAGGTGCTCACCACCCAGGGCCCCTCCAACACCGAGGCGATCGTCAGCGGCAAATACCAGGTGCCCGCCATGGGCGACGTCTTCGCCGCCGCCAGCCAGATGACCCGCGACTGGCACTCCGAGGGCTACGGCACCTTCCCCTCGGGCCACTTCCTGCGGGGCGAAGAAGGCGCCAAGCTCGATGCGATGCTCAAGACGGCCGAGACCGAGCTCGACCCGGCGAAGCGCAAGCAGCTCTACAGCGACATCCAGAAGTACATCATGGAGAACGCGCTGATGGTGCCGATCTTCGAGCTCTACTTCTACGCTGCCCACTCCAACGGTCTCAAGAACTTCGTCGTCGACGGCACCGGCTACTACAAGTACTTCGCCGCTTCCTACTTCGAGTAGCAAGGGTGAGGGAGTAGGGCGACGCCGCTATCGGGCTGGCTCCTGCTCCCCGCCCCTATAGCTCTTCCCACTATGACCACCTATCTGCTGCGACGGCTGGCCCTCACCGTCCCGATCATCATCGGGATCGTGATCGTGACCTTCTTCCTGGTGCAGCTCATCCCCGGCGACGCTGTCTCAGCGATGCAGGGCCAGCTGAAGATGAGCGCGCAGCAGATGGAGGTGATGCG
>DAOUGF010000792.1:0-11721 GCA_034429295.1 Chloroflexaceae bacterium | reverse complement strand
GCCGTGGCGTGGCTGCGAGCTTGAGGGCGGCGGCGGCGTGGCTGTGAGCTTGAGGGCGGCGGCGTGACTTCGAGCTTGAGGGCGGCGGTGGCGTGGCTTCGAGCTATGTAGAGCCACGGAACTCTTTCGGTAGGCGCGTAGGGGCCGAAACATTCGCCCCAGATCACTCGTTGTTGTACGAGTGCTGTTCGGGGCGAATGTTTCGGCCTACGTTCCGTGCGACAGATGTGGTTCTCGTATAGGGGCGCGCTCGCAGGCCACGGGCTATCGCAGATGCGAGGGCGGGATCTTCATCAGGTCGCGGTATTTGGCGACGGTGCGCCGGGCGATCGGGTAGCCCTGCTCGCTGAGCAGGCGTGCGAGCTCGTCGTCACTCAACGGTCGCGGCTCGTTCACGATCAGCTCGCGCAGCACATCCTGGACGCCGCGAGCGGCGACAAAGAATTCGCTCATCGGCAGCAGGGTGCCGTTAGGCAACAGCGCCGTTTTATCGGCGGTGGCGCGGCTCACGGTCGACTCGTGGACACCGAGCTCCAACGCGATCTCGGCGCGGGTCATAGGTACCAGGTGGCGCACGCCATAGAGCAGAAACTTCTCCTGGCGCGCCACGATCGCCTCACCGATCCGCTGCAGGGTCGACTCACGCTGCCGCAGGTTTGTGAGGAAGACGCGGGCCCTGGCGATGTATTCCTGGACATGGGCGCGCTCGTCCTCGGGCAGCGTGGCGGCCTTGCGGGCCAGATCCTGGTAGAGCGGGTTGAGGCGTAGGATGCGCCGCGGCGAGTGGAGCACCTCCACGACAAAGGTGTTATCGCGGTGGATGATGGCGATATCGGCGGTGCGGTAGCGAGTGCGCTGGGGCGGGGCCACGTCGGGCATGGCAGCCTGGGCCGGGTAGGGCCAGAGGTGACGGCGGATAAAGGCCCGTGAGGCATCCACCTCCTCGGCGCTGATCCGCAGCTGGCGGGCGATCTGCTTGAAGCGCCCTGCGCCGAGATCTTCAAAATGGTCGGCGACGATCGCGCGCGCGTACGGATCCCGCACGCCTTGGGCCTCCAGCAGATCGATCTGCACCAGCAGACATTCGCGGGTGTCGCGGGTGGCGATCCCGGGCGGGCCGAGCTCGCGGAGGCGCTGCAGCACCATCTGCACCCGCTCAACCGGGACGCCGAGCATGGCGGCCAGATCCTCTATCTCATCGCCGAGAAAGCCCCGGTCGTCGAGGTTCCCCACCAGCGCCAGAGCGATCGGGTGATCCTCCGCGGGGAGGCTGGCGTAAAGATCGCTCAGGAGTGTTTCGGAGAGGCTACGGGGGGCCGCGACGAAGAGCAGTGGGTCCACCTCCTCCTCCCGGTTGGGCGGAGACATATCGCTGGCGGTATCGGCGGTGGCACAGGTCACACAGATCCCGTCGATGATCAGGCCTCCGCAGCGGGCGCAGGCCTGCTCGTAGGTTTCGACCTCATCGAGGGCCGGGTTATCGGCCAGCTCTTGCTGCACAAGCTGCTGGAGATCGAGGCTCGGCAGCGAGAGCAGTTGGGCCAGGTTGAGGAGCGCGGGGGTAACCCGCATCCCCATCTCAGGCACCATCGACATGTCGAACATTGGCTCAACCTTTCCCGCTGAGGCGAACGTAGGCTCGCCGCCCCTGAGCTTATCGTAGCATAGCGTTGCGCCGCCGTTATCGCCGTGGGCGCCGGCGGCGCGGCAAAGAGTCTGTAGTTCAGAACATACACAACGTCTATCTTGCGGGGGCGTTACAAGAACCGTGCCAACGGTTCAACACGCTCGTCGGCGCTTCTCTGGCACGGAACCTGCAATCCTGGCAGCGACCGATCAATCAATTCAGCTTACCACGGGCCAATGGAGGTAGCTATGACGGCAGAGGAACTTCCCCCCCGCAGTGCCGAGGTCGAGGCGACGGTGGATCCGACCACCGATGCCGAGCGGGTGATCAAGGAGCAGCGGGTTGTTACGAACGGAGCGGAGACAAACACGCATATCGAGGAGACGACGGTGGTTGTGCCGTCGGCGGCGAGGATCGAGCAGCGCCGCTATATCCGCGCCCGCCGCACCGTCTTCACCATCGTCCACATCGTCTCGATCTTTATCTTCATCCGCTTCCTGTTGATGCTCTTCGGCGCTGATCCGCTGAACGGCTTCGCGAGCTTCATCTATGGGGTCACCTTCCCGTTCGTGCTGCCGTTCCAGGGCCTCTTCGGCGCCGACCAGCAGCCGGCACTAGGCGTGAGCGTCTTCGCCGGCTCGAACCTGGTGGCGATCGCCATCTACTATCTCTTCGCCTGGATCGGCGCAAAGATCGCGCAGCTGATCTACCTGCGCAACCGCAGCGAGCCGGTTGAGGCGCGGGGAGTCTAAGCCCGCCGTCCGCCACCTCCAGCAGCTAACTCGAACCCCCGCCCTGGCGAAGGGCGGGGGTTTCTGCTATTTGCCGGCCGTGGATGCTGCGCTACATCACTGCCATGGTGATGAGCTGCACCAGGCGGCCGATATCGAACGGCTTTCTGATCAGCTGGTTCGCGCCGAGGGCGGCGTAGCGCTCCGGCCAACGGTCGGCCGTCATCAGAATGATCGGCAGATCCCGGTGGCCCTGGCTGCGCAGGTAGCGCAGCACCTCGTCGCCGCGCATCTTCGGCATGGCCACATCGAGCAAGAGCAGGTCGGGGCAGCGCTCCCGGATGGCCTGCAAGGCGCTGGCGCCATCGTGGGCAACACGGACCGCGAAGCCCTCTTCGCTCAGCACCTCCGCGATCAGGTCGGTGATCTCTGGATGATCATCCGCCACCAATATCTCTGCCGCGCCCTTGTCCGGCGGCTTTACTCTATACGGCTCCATAAAGAACAACCCACTATTGCTGCTGCAACCGCCACCCTGGCGAGCGGCACGCAATGCTAATAATGCCGGGAATGACGATATTTAACTTCATTGGAGAGCTATGCATAAACTGTGCCAGCCGATCGGCAGCGAACGGGGACTATGGCATATTTCTTGCACGGGTTAAGGGCACGTTAACGGCACGTAGCTGGAGAGCATTTGATGGCTGCCATTGATTGGAAGACGTTTTTGCCGCTATGGCTGCATCGATCGCTCCCATTCGGCTTGCTCGTCACCGACGCCGATCTGGCGATCCGCTACTGGTCTCCCTGGCTCGAGCGCCACAGCGGGCTGCCCTCGCCAGCGTTGCTGGGCCGCCCCCTGCTCGAGCAGTTCCCCGATCTGGTAAAGCGCGGGCTGGGGCAGGCCTTCCGCGCCGCGCTGAGAGGCGCGGAAATAGATTTACCGCGGCGCAAGTACGGCCACCTGCTGCCCTTCCCCTCCCCGGTTCCTCACCCCGGACTTTCGTGCATGCAACAGCGGGCCCATGTGGGCCCGTTCCTGTTTGAGGGGGAGATCGTAGGCACCATCTGCACGATTATCGATCTGACGGAGGTGGCGGCGCACGAGCTGCGGCTCCAGCAGCACCTCCACGCACTCGAGGAGCTGGTAAGCGAGCAGGCGGAGGAGGCGGCGCGCCGCTTCGCCGAGGCCAGGGAGCGGGCGCGACTGTTCGAGGCAGCCGAGCGCTCGCGGGCAACGGCGGAGGAGGCCCTACAGCTGCGGGACACCTTCTTCTCGATCGCGGCCCACGAGCTGCGCACGCCGCTCACCACCTTGCTCGGGCGCGCCCAGCTGCTCCAGAAGTGGCTGGAGCGGGAGCAGGGCGTCGAGGAGCGGGATGTGCGGGCGATCAGGATCGTGGTGCAGCAAGCCCAACGGCTGAACCAGATGATCAGCGGGCTGCTCGATGCTTCCCGCATCCAGGGCGGGCGCTTCAACATCGCGCCGGCCCAGCTGAGCCTGACCGCCCTGGTGCGCCGGGTGGTGGAGGAGTGGCGGTCCACGGCGACGCTGCACACGCTCCTCCTTGAGGAGGCGGAGGAGCCGCTGATGGTGGTGGGCGACGATCTCCGGCTCGAGCAGGTGCTGCAGTGTCTGCTCGGCAACGCGATCAAATACAGCCCGGAGGGCGGCGAGGTGCGGGTGACGGTGAGCCGCAGCGGCGAGCGGGCCTTCGTGCGGGTCAGCGACGAGGGGATCGGCATCCCGGCGGAGGCCCAAGGTGGGCTCTTCCACCGCTTTTATCGCGCCAAGAACGCGGACGCCCAGGGGCTCGGCGGGCTCGGCATCGGGCTCTACGTGGCCCGCGAGATCCTCGAACTGCACGGCGGGCGCATCGCCGTGGAGAGCGTGGAGGGGCGGGGCAGCACATTTACGGTGGAGCTGCCGCTCGAGAGCTGACGTACCTGTAGGGGCGACGGGCAGCTTCGCCGCAGAAAGTTCGGCGCTGACGGCTCGCTGGTACTGCTACTCCCGCTCTCGGCGCAGAGGGGCATGCAGCGATGGCATGCGGATTGAGGTGACCGTCGGCTTTGGGGGTTTCCAAAGGGGGCGAGGCCCCCTTTAGCGGGGAGCGCGAGGGGCGGAGCTCGCTCGCATGCCAGCCCACCGCACAGGTCGTACTGGTATGGGGCAGCGCCCCGCAGGCAGTGTGTCGCAGACACCGAGCGTCGGGGGCGCTGCGGGCGTCGACCCGACTGAGATACCCTCGCGGCGAGGATCAGCTTGGCGCGTACGGCGCCGGCGCGGCCATAACCGCCTCGCGGGCGACGAACGAGCGGTAGAGCAGCGTCCAGAGGGTGGAGTTGAAGCTGGTGAGCACGCCGCCGAGCAGCACGGTAACGAAGAAGCCGTAGATCAGCAGGCCAATCAGGGCGAGCCAGGGGATGGCGCCGCTGTTGAGGAAGCTGAAGAAGGCTGGCAGGGCGATCGCCAAGGCCGGCAGCGACGCTACCACGCCGAAGAGCCCGCCCAGGATCGCGAGGGCCAGCCAGTTGAGCAGCGTGAGGCCCAGGTTCCGCCAGAAGAGCCGCCAGGCGCGGCCGAGGCTGCGCAGCGGCCCCAAGCCCTCGATCACGCACACCCGCTGGGCGAGGCGCACGAGTAGGTTGAGCAGGATACCTGCGACGAAGATCAGCATGCCGAGCGGCAGCACGCAGAGCAGCGCACCACCGATGGCGGCCAGCATGGTCTCGGGCTCAACGTCGCGAGCAACGAGCACCCGGCCAAAGATCAGGGCGATCACTGCGATGATCACGCCAACTAGGAGCAGGATCGGCAGAGCAGCGAGGAAGGCGATCAGGAAGAGCGGGAGCGCCCGGGCCGCACCGACCCGCAGGGCATCGCCGAGGCTCGCGGCATAGCCCTGATCGACCACATCGGCCATGCGAATCAGCGCCCCGTGGGCGAGCTGGCCCACGAGGGTGGCGATCAGCGCCCACGCGATGATGATCAACACCGCCCCGATGATGAAGGGGAGCGGGTTGGCGATCAGGGCACGCACAAGCGAGCTATCCGCGAGGCGCTCCAGCTGCTCGGCGGCCCGCCCGCCGCCAGGGAACTCATCGCCGGAGAAGGTGTAGTTGAAGTTGACGTTGCCGGTGGCGTAGTCGCCGGCGCCAAACAGGGCGGCCAGGATGCCGAGAAGCCAGAGGGCCCGGGTGCGCCACCAGAGCTGAAAGGCGCGCTTGACGATCTCAGGGTAGCTCATGAGTCGCTCCTCGCCGGCTCGGCGGGGGTCGCCTTGGCTGGGGCGCGCCCCACCCCCAAGGCCAGATAGAGCAGGGCTCCCGCGAGCCGCACCGTTCCCGCGGCCACCAGGGCCAGCGGCACACCCATAATTTCCGCCAGTAGCGTCCCCGCCAGCGGCATCACAAACATCGCCGCGTTCTGCAGGGTCTGGAACAGGCCGACATACGCCGCCTGACGATCGGCCGGGATGGTGGTGAGCAGGAGATCGAAGTTCACCAGGTCGTTGCCGGCTGCGAAGAGCCCCACCAACCCGGCATAGATCATAAGCAACCAGACCGAGTGAGTCGTTACCACGGCGAAGGGGTAAAGGGCCATGCCGAAGCTGCTGGCGAGCAGCACGCCACCCACACCAATGCGGCGCACGGCCAGCGACCAGAGAAAGTAGGCGACCAGCAGCACGGCGCTGCCGGCGGTGGTGATGATGCCGATCCAGGCGTCGCTGGCGCCAACCTCGCGCACCCAATAGAGCGGCAGCAGCGGGATGGTCATGGCGACGCCGCCGCGGAAGATGAAGGCGCTCCCCGCGAAGCGCAGGAAGGCCGGTGGGGCCTCGCGCAGGCCGCTCACCACGTGGGAAAGCCGGGGCAGCATGAGCAGCCGGCGGGACGTGGCCGGCTCGGGCTTGGCTGGGCTCGGCTTGGGAGGCAGCACGATCGAGCGCGAGTAGAGATAGCTCAGCAGCCCGCCTACAAAAGAGCCCATGAAGACGAGCTGATAGTTCAGCGGGAAGGGGCCGCGGTCGAGCAGCTGGCCGACGATCGCAACCGTGAGCGCGGTGACGGCGCCGAGGCTCGACCAGCGCAGGCTCATGACGGCAAAGCGGTGTTGCGGCCCGGCCACGCCGCCCATCACCACGGTGAAGGCCACATTCACGAAGGTGCTGGGCACCGTCACCAGGGCCCAGATCGCGATCACCACCCATGGCACGGCCGGCAGGGGCACTACGAAGGGCAGCAGGCCGAAGAGGGCGTAGGACCAGAGCACCCAGACGCGCATGCCGGAGTACCAGGGCACAACCGTCGGCTGGCGCTCGAGGAAGCGGCCGATCGGCGCGGCGAGCAGGGCGCCGGTGAGGGCGGGCAGCGAGGTGAGCAGACCAACGAGCAGGCTGGAGGCGCCGAGGCGCACCAGGAAGACGGAGAGGAACGAGCCGACGCCCGTAGCGATGCCGACGCCGATCCCGTCGATGAGCACGGCCCGCACGTTGCGCTCACTGACGGTGCGCGGCCGGACGAGCGCCCGCACGCCCTCGCGGGAGAAGAGGGGTTGCATTACAGCTACCTGCGCGCCAAGGCGGCGCAGGTGTACGGGCGGGCCAAGCCCGCCCCCGAGAAAGCCAGGCCCATTGTGCCGCACATGGGCCATGCGCGCAAGCCGGGGCCGCCGGTACAGGCAGGCCTACCTATTCGCCCCCGACACACCCGTAGGGGCGGGCCGTCGTGCCCGCCCACACGCCCGCCCAATGCCACCCGTAGGGGCGGGCCGTGGTGCCCGCCCGATGCCCGCCGCGGAGCATCAACGCCTACGGCAGACGAAAACTCACCACGTACCCCTCGATCGCCTCGACCGCCCCGTGGAGCGGCACCGCGATCTGACCCTCCTCGCTGGCGTTGCGCGGGATCAGATCGAAGGTCAGTTCGGCCGTCTCCGCGGTGCCGCCGGCCTGGCGCACCGTGACGGCCACCAGCAC
Source organism: Chloroflexaceae bacterium (assembly GCA_034429295.1). GTDB lineage: Bacteria > Chloroflexota > Chloroflexia > Chloroflexales > Chloroflexaceae > OHK40. Next base: position 4,381 of record DAOUGF010000792.1, on the reverse strand, counting down.
CTGCTCGGCCGCCTGCCGGCCGTTGTTCTCTACCACCACCGGCACAGTGAGCAGGTTGCCTTGGGCCCGTGGCTCGCCGGGGCGCACCACGAGCTGGGGCTGGCCCTGCGGCGCCCCGCCCACGGCGTCGTACACAAGCAAGCCCGCCACGGCCAGCACAAGAACGAGGCTGGCCGCAAACACTGCCCACTCGAGCGGGTTTTTTTGTGGCAGCTTCATCCGCTCTGGAGCAGCAGCCGCCCGGCGGAGGCGCCGAGGGCGGCGGGCACACTCAGCACCACCGCCGGGGCCAGAATCGAGGCGAGCGCCAGCCCGTCGAGGCGCCCGAAGAACCAGAGCAGCGCCGCCGATACGACCAGCGACACAGCGTAGGTGAGGGCGGTCTCACCGACGATCTCGAGCGCGCTGGGAGGCTCCCCGCGGCGGCTCCCGATGAAGTCGCTGTAGAAGGTGATCACCGCTGAGATCCCGAGCCCCAAAGCCACCAGGCCGAGCAGGCGCGCGCTGTCCACCGCGGCGGCGATCAGCATCACCTCCTCGGTGGGGGCGACGTTCGCGGCAATGAGTACGGCCCCGCACGTGTTCAGCGTCACGGTGGCAAGCATGCCGGCATCCTTGAGATCGCCCTTGCCCGCGGCCTTCTCGTCGCCATTGCCGCCCCCGCCGAGCTGAGCCGTGCCCACCGAGACCCCGATCGCCACCAGGAGCCCCTCGGCCAGCACTGTGCCCACGATCGTGCCCGGCCGCATCTGCGGCCCAATCTCGCCGACCAGCCAGAGCACCAGGGCTGCCAGCACCAGCCCCAGCCCCAACTCCTCGACCGAGTCGATCAGCACCTCGGCGAACGAGGCGTCCGGGTGCAGGCCAGCGTAGCGGTTATAGCCGATCAGCAGCAGCAGGGTGACGAGCATGCCCACGCCGAGGCGCAGCGGCGAGCTCGACTCGCCGTGGTGCCAGACCTCGACCGTGTAGAGCAGCGGCATGCTGAAGATCAGCCCACCAGCGATGCCGCGCCCGTACTCATTCACGGACTCGCGGATGGTTCGCCGGCCGGCAGCCGCCTGCCCTCTGGTCGCCTCGCCTGCCATCGCTCCTCCCGGCTCGGCAGCGCAATGCGCCGAGGCGTACAGTCTTCAGCAAGGGCCGTGCCGCGACTCAGCTATCGTAGGCGAGAGCTTCAGCGGCGGCGCGCCAGCCGCTCTCGATCGCGCCGTGGACAGTCTGCGGGTTGGTGTCGTACGCCGTGGCCTCCCCGGCGAAGAAGAGGCGCTCGCCCTCCGGCGCCGCGAGCACGGGCCGCGCAGCGGCGGATCCCGGCGGCAGATGGGCGTAGCCGCCGAGTGCGAACGGGTCCGTCGCCCAAGCCGCGCGCCGCCACGCCACACAGCCGGCGGCGATCCCTGGCTCGCCCAGGAGCCGCGCCAGCTCGGCAAGGGCCTGATCCAACAACTCCGCGTCGCTGAGGGCGTCAACCGTGCGAGCCCGTTCGGCGGTAACGTAGCAGCAGAGCAGCGGCACATCCGGCCTGTGATGGGCGGGCGTCCACCAGCGGGCGAAGAGACCACTGTGGGCCATATAGGCGAGCCCGGCATCCCAGCGGACACGGTCGAAACGAAAGAAGAGCTTGGTGGCCGGCTCCGTAGCGAAAGCCGCGATCGCGTCCCGCTTCGTCGGGCTCAGCGGCGGATCGAAGCGGATGGAGCCCGCCGCGAGCACGCTCACGGGGAGAGCGATGATGCAGCGCTCGGCGCTGTAGGTCCGCCCGCCCGCCTCGACAGTTACGCCGCGGGGACCGTGGCGCACAACTTGGGCGGGCACGCCGAGTACAAGCGACAGATCGCGGGCCAGCCAGGCGATGAGCGGCCCGTAGCCGCCGATCGGGCGAAACTCCAGCCGGCCGGCGTGATCGGCCCGCAGCTCACGGGCGAGATCGGCGCAGCTCAGCTGCTCGATCGACGCGCAGCAGGTTTGGGCAAGCAGCACATCGGCGATAGCGAGCTCATCGGGGCCGAGGCCGCGGGCCCGCAGCTCATCGGCAAGCGAGCGATCGGCCGAAACGTCAAGCTCGGCGAGGCCGTGGTAGGCGGCGTAGAGCTCCTGGATCAGCTCCCGCAGCGGGGCCGGCAGCGCGGCGAGGGGTTGGGCCGGCCCGCCGGCGGACCAGCGCAGGCCGCCGTAGCGATCTACCTCGGCGACAGTGAGGCCGGCCGCCTGGAGAAGTTGGTGGGTGACGGCCCCCTCGCCGTGGATCAGCTCGGCGCCGAGCTCGATCGGCGTGGGGGCGAAGCTGTGGTCGGTATGGATGCGACCGCCGATGCGCTGGCGGGCCTCCAGCACAGTGACGGCGGCGCCCGCCTCGTGGAGGCGCCGGGCGGCGGCCAGGCCGGCGGCCCCCGCCCCGATCACAATGACGCTCGCGGCCATGATGCCCTCCTCATTCCAACGGCTGGACTGCCATATTACCCCATGTGTAATGCTTTGCGACATTCCTCCGCCGCCCAGCGCCGTTATGTCTTGTCGCCACAGTCGGCTCGCGCAGATGTGCTATACTGCGACTCGCGGAACGGGCACTACCCATGCGAGGAGCGACGATGGCCGCGAGAGGCAGCAACAAGGCATCGGGCAGCCGCAAGCCAGCGACCAAGAGCCGGGCGACGCGGCGCAGCAGCCGGGCCGAGCCGCGCCTCGGGATCGAGCTGCGCCCTGAGCATCAGCGAGACCTATTTGCCCTCGGGCTGATCACGATCGCCCTGATCACGATCATCTTCTTCGCCACGGGGGTCATGGGTGGCGCTGGCGCCCTCTACGTGAATGCTGTGCGCCAGGCCTTCGGCGGCGGCGCGATCGTGGTGCCGATCACGCTTGGCCTGTTGGGCGTCGCCATCCTGATCCAGGAGCAGTTCCGCGACTCGAAGCTGAGCGGGGCGAATGTCGCCGGCACCCTGCTGATCATTATGGCCATCCTGGCCCTGCTGGAGTTCCCGGCCCACGCCGTGCCGACCGCTGAGCGGGGCAACAGCGGCGGCGGGCTATTCGGCTTCGGCACCGTCGAGCTGCTCGACCAGCTCATCGGCCGGCCCGCGGCCATTGTGCTCGTGCTGGTGATGGGCCTCGCCGGCGTGCTGCTCACCTTCAACATCACGCTGCGGGAGTTGCTCGTCGGTATAGCTGAGCGCCTCGCCGCCTTCTGGACGCTGATCTGGAGCGCGCCGCGCCGCGAACGGGCCGAGCGACCACCGCGGCCCGCCCTCGCCGACGCCGACCTGCCCTTCACCCCGCCGCCCCAAAGCGTGAGCGACGATATCGTCCCCACGCCAATCGCCGCCCGCCCGACCAGAGCCAGCCTCTTCCAGCGCCCTGGCGAGACACCCCAGCCGATCGTGCGCCCGCCCGCCACCGGGGCCACAATCAACGCGCAGCCCACAGTGCCGCCCCCCGTCGCCCCGGTCGAGGCGAAGCCCGCGCCAGCGGCTGCGGCGAAACCTGTCACGCCCGCCGCTCCACCTCGCGAGATTGTGCAAGAAGCCCTCGAGGGCTTCGATATCTCACCGGTACATCGAGCTTGGCCGCTGCCGAGCCTCGACCTCCTGACGGAGCAGCCGGCCGAGGGCGGCGTCAGCGACGAGGAGCGCCGCCTGCGCGCCCGCGTGATCGAGGAGACGCTCGCCAGCTTCAAGGTCGAGGCCCGCGTCGTGGGGGTCAACACCGGCCCCGCCGTCACCCAATTCGAGCTCCAGCCGGCCGTGGGCGTCAAGGTCTCGAAGATCACCACGCTCGAGAAGGATCTCGCCCTCGCCCTCGCCGCCCAGTCGATCCGCATCGAGGCGCCGATCCCGGGCAAGAGTGTGGTGGGCATCGAGATCCCCAACTCGGCGATCGCCACCGTCAGCCTGCGGGAGGTGATGGACAGCGAGGAGTTCGAGCTGAGCAAGGGCCGGCTGAAGCTGCCCCTCGGCAAAGATATCAGCGGCCTCCCGGTGATCGCCGATATGGTGAAGATGCCTCACCTGCTGGTGGCCGGCGCCACCGGCTCCGGCAAATCGGTGGCGATCAACGCCTTTCTCTGCGGCCTGCTGCTCAAGCACACCCCCGACGAGCTCAAGCTCATCTTGGTTGACCCCAAGATGGTCGAGATGATCGTCTACAACCACATCCCCCACCTGCTCTCGCCGGTTGTCACGGAGCTAGAGCGGGTGGTGCCCACGCTGAAGTGGGCAACGCGGGAGATGGAGCGGCGCTACAAGATCTTCGCTCGCCACGGCGTGCGCAACCTTGAGAGCTACAAGCAGCTGGCCCGCAAGCGCTCCGATCTGGAGCCGATGCCCTACATCCTGATCGTCATCGATGAGCTGGCCGACCTGATGATGATGGCGCCGGACGA
>DAOUGF010000791.1:0-1951 GCA_034429295.1 Chloroflexaceae bacterium | reverse complement strand
GATCGGCTGGTATACTGTAAATGAGGGTTCGGCGCTGATCGGCCGCACCATCAGCGACGGTGCGATCCGCCAGCGCACGGGCGCCCTGATCATCGCTGTGCTGCGCGGCAATGCGGTGCTCAGCAACCCCTCGCCCGATACGATGCTGTACAGCGGCGATCAGGTGGCTGTGCTCGGAACGACCGAGCAGCGCAAGGCCTTCCAGGCCCTCAGCGAGGAGCTGAGCGACGCCCCGCCGGATATAACGGCGGTTGATGTCGACGCGCCCCACGCGGCGCCTACATCGTAGCCGTAGCACCACGCTTGCCGCTCAGGAAGGAAGCCCCCCATGCTGATCTCGCTGCAGGAGACCCCGGCGCTGCGCCTCCACCCCGACGACGACGTGGCGATCGCCCTGGTGCCGCTCGCGCCGAACCGGGCCATCACTGTTGACGGCTACCGCGTCCGCGCCGCGAGCGCCATCCCGCCGGGCCACAAGATCGCGCTGCGGGCCGTAGCCAAGGGCGCGCCGGTGCGCCGGTACGGCCAGGTGATCGGCTTCGCCACCGCCGATATCGCCCCAGGCGACCACGTGCACACCCAGAACCTCGCCGTCGGCGATATGACCCTGACCTACGAGTTCGGCACCGACATCAAGCCGGTGCCCTATGTGCCGGAGGCGGAGCGCCGCACCTTCATGGGCTACCGGCGGCCCACGGGTCGCGCCGGCACCCGCAACACGGTGGCCGTGATCGGCACGGTGAACTGCTCGGCCCACACCGTGCGCCGGATCGCGGCGCGGGCCAGGGAGGAGCTGCTGCCCCGCTTCCCCAACGTCACCGATGTGATCGCCGTGGCCCACAAGAGCGGCTGCGGCACCCGCGCTGGTAGCCCCGAGCTAGAGCTGCTGCAGCGCACCCTGGCCGGATTCGCCCGCCACCCGAACGTGGCCGCCTGCCTGTTCGTCGGCCTCGGCTGCGAGGTGAACCAGTGGGAGGAATTGCTGGCCACGCAGCGCGAGCGGTTGGGCGCCCTCGATGTGCCGCCCTACCTCAGCATCCAGGAGACCGGCGGCGTCGCCGCCACGGTCGAGGCCGGCCTGCGGGCGGTGGAGCGCCTGCTCCCCTACGCCGACAGCTTCCGCCGCGAGCCCGTGCCTGCCAGCGAGCTCTGCCTGGCTCTGCAGTGCGGCGGCTCCGACGGCTTCAGCGGGATTACCGGCAACCCGGCCCTCGGCCACGCGGTGGACCTGCTGGTGGCCCAAGGCGGCACCGCCGTGCTCTCGGAGACGCCGGAGATCTACGGCGCCGAGCACCTGCTCACCCGCCGCGCAGTGAGCCGCGAGGTGGGCGAGAAACTGATCCGGCAGATCCGCTGGTGGGAGGAGTACACGGCCCGCGAGGGGTTTGAGATCGACAACAACCCGGCCCCAGGCAACAAGGCCGGCGGGTTGACTTCGATCTTCGAGAAGTCGCTCGGCGCGGTGGCGAAGGGCGGCAGCATGCCCCTCACCGCCGTCTACGACTACGCGGAGCCGATCGTCGACTCCGGCTTCACCTTCATGGACACACCAGGGTACGACCCTGTCTCGGCCACGGGCCAGGTTGCCGGCGGCGCGACGATCATCGCCTTCACTACCGGGCGTGGCAGCTGCTTCGGCTTCAAGCCGGCGCCGAGCATAAAGATCGCCACCAACAGCACCACCTACCAGCGCATGCGCGGCGATATGGACATCAACGCCGGCCGCATCCTCGAGGGCGCCAGCGTGGAGGAGGTGGGGCGCGAGATCTTCGAGCTGCTGCTCAGGGTGGCCTCCGGGGAGCCAAGCCTCAGCGAGGCACAGGGCATCGGCGAGGAGGAGTTCAACCCCTGGATCTTGGGGGCGACGATGTAGGCGAGGCGCCTGCCCTCGCCCCCGCACCCCTGCTCAGTGTCTGCGACACGCTGCCTGCGGGGCGCTGGCTGCGGGGCG
>DAOUGF010000790.1:0-5661 GCA_034429295.1 Chloroflexaceae bacterium | reverse complement strand
GAGCCGTTCCCGCAGCTGCTCGAGGCGCTGACGACAGTGAAGCAGCTGCCGCTGAGCGCCGCCGAGGCCGAGGGGGTCAGGCGGATGCACCGGCTGCGGGCGCGGGTGGCCCACGGCGAGCAGATCGTGGTGGCGGGCGAGACGATCGCAGCTTACCAGCGACTAGTCGCGCGCCTGCTGTCGCGCTACGGGGTGCTCGTGGTCAGCCCAGAGGAAGGAATGGGGGGTGAGGAGCGCGCCGGGGCGACGGCAGGCCGGACGCGCGACACGATCGCGACGTTGCGGGCGGGCACGCCGGCGGGAAGGCGGCAGGGCGAGACGGCGCGCCTGGAGCGGGAGCTTGGCTGGGGGCCTCGGCGCGAGCGCACGGTCTACCCGGACGACAGCCCGGCCCGCTATATAGGGCGGGTGCGGCCGAGCAAGGCGACGCGGGACCTGCCGCTGGCACGGGAGCTGAGCGGCGGGGCGCGGGGCGAGCCCGCGGCGTGGCTCTCCTCCAGTTTGGGGCAGGGATGGCTGGTGCCAGCTCTGGCGATCCTAACGATCTTCCTGATCGGCGCCGCGATCTCGGTGAGCCTGCAGCAGTTGCGGGCCGGCCCGGTGGTGCCCACGGCGGCAGTGCCGACGATCGCCCCCACAGCGGGCGCACCCCAACTCACCACGATCGGGCCGGCGGCCGGCCCGGCAGACGCAGCGCCCGCGGCGCCAACGGCGGACACAGCTCCAACGCCGACTGCGACGGCTGAGGGGGGCCTGGCGCCGGGGCGCACGGCCTATGTGCGGGCGAACACCGAGGGGCTGAATGTACGCGCCCAGCCAGGCGTGGCGCCCGACAACCCGGTGATCTTCTCGCTTGGCCCGGGGACGGCGCTGGAGATCATTGGTGGGCCGGTGGAAGCGGATGGCTTCACCTGGTGGCAGATCCGTGGGCCCACCGGCGAGGGGTGGAGCGCAGGCGAGTACCTCGAGGTGCGCTAAACGCCCGAACCACGCATAATAGAGGCCTGGCCGGAGTGGCGGAACGGCAGACGCTGCGGTCTTAAAAACCGCTGGGGGCAACCCCGTACGGGTTCGAGTCCCGTCTCCGGCACCACATCAGGACGCGGAAAAACGCCTCGGCGACGATCGTGAGGATCGTCGCCGAGGCGTTTACTACAGCCTAACTACAGCCTAACTTTCGGGAGCTCGTTTCTCCTTCGGCGAAGCACCAGGAAAGTGTAAAATGTTTTAGCCATGCTGGGTGTAAAGCGTTTCTCTCTGATTCTCTTGACCCAGCGGTTTTGTGGCGCTCCAGCACTGCTGCAACTCCACGCTTGAAAACTGCCACGCACCTTGACAAACACCTGTGCTGTGCTATCGTGTCGGTAGTAGTTCGCCTGCGTCCACAGGTCTCGCCGTGAACGAAGAAACGCTGCGCCAGCTCATCGCCGGGGGCGAGAGTGCCACCATCGAGTTCAAGATCAAAGCTCCCCGCCCGGCCGAGCTCGCCGAGCGCATCTGCGGCATGGCAAACACGCGCACCGGCGGGATGATCATTTTCGGCGTGGCTGATGCGACCCGCGAGCCGGTTGGTGTCGCCGAGCCGAGCGACACCATCGATATTGCCCTCCGCGCAGCCCGCATGCTCAAGCCGGCGCTGCCGATCACCGACACGACGATCCAGCGCTGGACACTGGATGCGCGTACCCTAGTCACCCTGCAAATCCCCGCGAACTTGGGGACACTCTACCAGTATGATGGCGCCTTTCTGGTTCGTCGTGGCACCCATACCGTGGCGCTCGCCTTGGACGAGATCCACGCCTATCTCAATGCGTTCGGCATCAGCAGATGGGAGATTGCCGCAGCCCCGCGGGCGTCGTTGGAGGATATCAACGCTGAGGCCGTCGAGCAGCATCTGTCTTTTCGGGCAGCGCAGAGCCGCTCGCGGCAGCGCTATGTCGAGCCCGCCGATCTGCTCCTGACATTGGAGGCGGCAACCCACGACCAGCAGAGCGGCACGGTGCGGCCCACCAACGCCGGCCTCCTGATGTTTGGCTACGACCCGCAGCTCCAGCTGCCCCAGAGCGAGGTCGTCTGTATCAAGTATGCAGACAGCCTCGGAGTGCGCAGCTACATCGATCGCCGCAACCTCCGTGGGACGCTGCCAGAGCTGATCGTCCAGGCCAGCCAGTTCTTGCGGCAGTTTATCCGTGTGGGGGCCACGATCCGGGGCTTCTATCGCGAGGACGAGCCAGAGTACCCCTACGAGGCACTGCGCGAGGCGGTGGTCAACGCTATCGTCCACCGCGACTACAGCCGCGTCGGCGAGACGGTGCGCCTGTTCATGTACGCCGATCGCGTGGAGGTGCGCAGCCCAGGCGGCCTGCTGCCAGGCATCACGCTCGACGATCTTGTGGCCCTGCGCGTGCGATCAGTACCGCGGAACCCGGTACTGGCGGGATATCTGCGCGACATCCCCGGTTACATGGAGCGCATCGGCTCAGGCATCCGCTTTATGGTCAGCGAGATGCGGCGCATGGGGCTGCCCGATCCGGAGTTCACCGACCACCACGACGTTGTCGTCACCTTCCGCAACGGCGATCGAGTTGAGGAGGCGTCGGGGCTTAACGAACGGCAGCGAATTGGGCTGCGCATTGTGCGCGAGCAGGGGAGCATCAGCACGCCGGAGTACTGCGCGGCAACGGGTGCTCCGGAGCGCACCGGGCTGCGTGATCTCCAAAGTCTCGTGACAAAAGGGCTCCTGGTCGTTCGGGGAAAGAAGCGAGGGCAACGCTTCTATTTACCCTGATAGTTAAAGTAATCGCCACTTTATCCGTCACAGGTGGCGATTAGTGATGGCTGTCTTTTAACTATTCGCGGGTCTGCCAGGAGCCTCGGTCCGTATCTGGCACATCTTAGCGCCCTCTGGAAGAGCTCCGCTTAGTCATCACTGTGGCAGAATGACTGTCAATAGTTATGTTCCATCCATCCTTCTAGAAAGCACTCTTTTTCGGGAAACGCCTTTCACTACCCTGTATTCGGTCACAGTTCCGCCATCCTGGCGGAACTGTGGTGCTACCTGATCTCGCGGCTAAAGGAGAAATCGCTACCAGCTTTCCGTGCCCTCATGGTTAAGAGCATCGCCAAGCTAATCGCCATCTCTGGCGATTAACCTGGCGAATGCGCGCAACGATTGGTAGATAAAGATGGCCACACCACTGGCCGAAAGTTGGAGTTACTGTCTTGCCCCAAGGGCAGCTTGCCCGTCGTCTGGCTCTGACTCGTCGCTCCTTGGCTCATCTGTCATCTGGTCAGTGCCCGCGAAGAGTGCATCGAGACCAGTGACCGCCTCCCGCTGTACTCGCGGCAGCACGTGAGCGTAGATGTTCATCGTCGTGCCGATTTGCGAGTGGCCGAGGATCTCCATCACCACACGTGGGTGCACGCCCATGACGATCAGGAGTGTGGCGCAGGCATGACGCAGGTCGTGGAAACGCAGGTTCTCGGGGAGGCCGGCCCGCTTCAGCACCTTCTTGAACTCGCGCGAAAGGTCGCTCGGCTCGATAGCCGTACCAACGGAGGAGGTGAACACGAGGCCGCTGTCGGTCCACCGTCGCGCTACGCTGCGCAGCTGTTCCTGCCGCTCGCGGTGCTTGCGCAGCATCGCCAGGAGCATAGGAGGCAGGGCGATCGTGCGGACGCTGGCATCAGTCTTGGTGGCCGAGCGCTCGAGCCTGCCACGCTGGCGCTGAAGCGAGCCCGTGATCCTCATGGTGGCCGCGGCAAGATCGACGTCCTCCCAGCGCAGGCCGAGGATCTCACCCTTGCGCAAGCCCAAGCCGAGGGCGAAGCGAAACAACACCTCGAAGCGGTGCTCGCGGGTCGCCTCGATCAGCCGCCGTGCCTGCGCCTCATCAATCGTTACCGGCTGGAAGGTCACGCTGCCAGGTACGTCGACCAAGGCCGCCACATTGCGGGTTACATAGCCGAAACGCAACGCCTGGTTGAGCGCGCAGCGCAGTACGGCGCGAACGTTTCGGATCGAGCGATGGGAGAGTCCGGCGTCCTCCAGCTGATTGAGGAGGGCCTGGACATGGCTCGGGGTCAGCTTGGCGAGTTGGTGGTGGCCAAGTGCGGGAACCAGATGGTGCTCGATATCCTGGGCGTATTTGTCGTAGGTCCGCACGCGATTCTTACGCTTGACCGTCTGCTCCAGCCACTCCTCAAGAAACGCTTTGACCGTGAGCTTGCTGAAAGTCATACCGGCAGCGTGAGCACGCTGCAGGGCCTGAAGCTTCTCCACCACCTCTTTTCGGGTCTTGCCGTACACGTCCTTGCGCCGACGTTTTCCGTTGAGCACGCCGAGGGTGATCGACGCGCACCAAGTTCCATCCTCGCGCCTGAAGATGCTCCCCTCACCACGGCCACGACGCTTGTCGCTCATGGATGTCTCCATCCGAGAAAGTGTTTTATCCCTTAAAGTGTAGCATAGGGAGGGCAGAGCCGCAAGCCTCTGCGCCACCTGCCGTCATCCGTTCGCATGGCTGGCAACCTGTCGATCAACCCACGCGCGCAATGCCGCAAGGGGGATGCGTCGGGCCGTGCCGCGGCGCACCGAGGGAAGTTCGCCTGCGTCCATCATCTCGTAGATAGTCGAGCGGCTCAGGCTCAGGATGCGTGCAGCCTCCTCAACCCGCACCAGGATCGGCTCAAACACCACATCACATCGGGCGTCGCCAGCCTCGTACGGCTCGTACATCATGCCCTTCCTCCCGATTGCCTATATTCGTGTTGCCCGTGTATATCTGGGCGCCGTACATCGTTGTGGACAGCATAATTGGGATGAGCAATCCTGCAACCGGACAAAACTAGGAGCAAAACTTGGGGCATGAATAGGGACCTGGGTAGGGACATGGGCAGCGGTTAGCCTGGAAACCCTAAGCCCCGCTCACGAAGACTCGCATAGCGGTTGCCGGCGAGGACGAGATGGTCGAGCACGTCGATGTCAAGCAGTTTGCCGGCCTCAACGATCTGGCGGGTCACCAGGATGTCCTCGGGCGAGGGGGTGGGGTCGCCAGTGGGGTGGTTGTGGGCGACAATCAAGGCCGCCGCATTCAGGCGGATGGCCTCCTTGAACACCTCGCCCACCCGGATCTGGGCGCTGTTGACTGAGCCGCGGTAGACGGTCACCACCCGTAGCAGGCGGTTCTTGGTATCGAGGGCCGCGACCCGCAGCTCCTCCTGGTCGAGCCCCATCATCTCGGCCATGAAGAGCTGGGCGACATCGGCGGGGGACCTGACCTGGAAGCGGCCCTCGTAGCCGGCAGCCATCAGCCGGCGCCCAATCTCCAGCGCCGCCTTCAGGTTGGCGGCCTTGCGCGGCGTGCCGATGCTGGCGGCGACGGCGCGGATGTCGGCGCGGAGCAACCCAACCCAGCCCTGGTGCTCCTGCAGGCTGCGCTCGCAGACCGCCAAATCGTGCTGGCCCGAGACCAGCGCGAGCAGTTCGGCGTCGCTCAGCGCGGCGGGGCCCTGGTCGGTGATGCGGCTCGCGGGCCGCTCGTGGAGAGGAAGCTCGCGGATACGCATCAGCGACCTCCTCCCTTCATCCGGTCGACGAGCTTCACGACGCGCAAGGCCAGCACGAGCCGGTGGCCCTGGCGGATCAGCTCGGCTACCCGC
>DAOUGF010000789.1:0-4211 GCA_034429295.1 Chloroflexaceae bacterium | reverse complement strand
CGCCGCCCCCGTTTGACGGCACGATCGGGGATCACACCGTGCCGGTGCGTTGGGACGCCGTGCCCTCCCGCCTCTACCGGCCGCGCGATCTGGAGGAGCGACCGCCCGTGGCTGCGTTCTTCCACGGCGGCGGCTTTATCGCCGGCGACCTTGACACCCACGACTCGCTCTGCCGCGAGCTGGCCGCCGCCAGCCGCACGCTGCTGCTCGCCGTGGACTACCGGCTCGCCCCCGAGCACCCCTTCCCGGCCGGCCTTGAAGACGCCTACGACGCCACCGCCTGGCTGGCCGGCGCAGCCGCCGAGCTCGGCGCCGACCCGCGCCGCCTCGCCGTCGTCGGCGACTCGGCCGGGGCGAATCTGGCGACCGGGGTGGCAATGCTGGCCAAGGCGCACGGCGGCCCGGCGATCGCCTTCCAGTTGCTGTTCTACCCCAAGCTCGATTTCGTGAACGAGTACCCCTCCCACGTCGAGAACCGCGAGGTAGGCATCCCACAGCACATCAGCCAGTTCTTCGACGATTGCTACCTGCCCGACCATAGCCGGCGCTCCGATCCACTGGCCTCGCCGGTGCTGGCGACCGATCTCACCGGCATGCCACCAGGGCTGATCGTGACAGCCGACGCCGACACCCTGCGCGATGAGGCCGAGGCCTACGGCCACGCGCTGCGCCTGGCCGGAGTCCCTGTCGCCACCCTGCGGGCGATAGGCCAGCTGCACGGCTTCGGCTCGATGACCGAAGCTATCCCCTCGGCATGGCTGATCGTGCGGGCGGCGGCCGCAGCGATGGGCGAGGCTCTGCGGAGAGAGGCGACTACCCTGGACGGACACTAGGTGTTGTCGTGCCCGGCCCGCCGGGGCAAATCACGGGGACTACGGCGCCCAGGCGACGTGCCAATCATCCTTGGGACTGACTGTGAGGTTACGCGGCTCGCCGCCGTCGAGCCCCACGACGTAGATCTCCCGATTCCCACTCCGCTCAGAGACGAACGCCAGTCGCTGGCCGTCAGGCGACCAGGCTACTTCAACATCGGCAGCCTCATTATCGGTCACGCGCCGTTGGTTCTGCCCGCTGAGATCGGTCACGTACACTTCCAGATTCCCGTTACGATCGGTGATGTAAGCGATCTGTTGGCCGTCAGGCGACCAGACAGGCCGTCGATTGCGGCTGCCGTCGGAGAGCAGACGTGTATTGCCGGTCCCATCCGCATTGATCACATACAGATCCCACGGCCCGGCCAGGTTGCTGCCCGAGGAGCGCGAGCTATAGACGATCTGTGTTCCGTCGGGCGACCATGAGGGCCGATCGTCCCAGGCAGGGTTGCGGGTGAGCCGGCGCACCGCCGTCGGGTCGGCGAGCGGCAGGACATAGATCTCCCAATTGCCGTCCCGCAATGAGGAGAAGGCGATCTGCGTCCCGTCGGGCGACCATACCGGGTCATCGGCTCCTGCATAGGTCAGACGCCGCTGATTGCTGCCATCGGCATGCATGAGGTAGAGATCATCCTGGCCGTCGCGTCGTGAGACAAAGACGATCTGTGAGCAATCGGGCGACCAGTGGGGGGACCGGTCGATGTCGGCGTTGTTGGTCAACTGCTGTTGCCGGGCGCCGTTTGCATCCATCCTGAAGATCTCGTAGTCGCCGTCCCGATCAGAGGCGAACAAGATTTGGTTTGCCGCGCAGTGGCCCGAGGGCGGTATCGTGGGGGTAACCGTCGCGATTACAGTTGGTGCCACGGCGCTCGGGCCAGGCGTCAGGGTTGGAGTCGGGTTGGTTGGCCCTGCTCTTAGCGTGGTGGGGGTTGCCGGCGTCGCCGTCGGGGCGGGCGGAACGGATATCACGCCCGCCGTCGCTGTAAGCGCCGCCTCAGTGGCGGCCCGTGCCGCTGCGGCCGTTGCCATCATCGATACAATATCAGGGAAGCGTTGCAGCAAGGCGGCTCCAAGCACGCCAGCGAGCGAGATGAGGGCGAGGATGATCTGCAGCGTGGATGGCGAAAGATTCGCTGGCTTCTTTGGCCGCTGAACATTGCCTTTTGTACGCTGTGCCATACACTCCTCCGCCACCCACTGTGGCCGTCGTTCACGATGACTAGCTTCCGCCCTGAGCCGGCTCGCCGCCCATATTTGCGCCTTGGACGCTGCCGAGCCGCGGGATGACCTGCTGGGTGATCAGGTTGACGACCCGCTGGATATTGTCCAGCGTCGCCTTGCTCGTGCCGGCCCAACTCTTCTGGCCGTAGGCCGTGCCCTCGTTGAGCACCTTGCGGATGGTCCGCTCCAAATCGGCGGCTGAGGCGCTGGCAAACCAGTCGTCGCCGCTCACGGCGGTGAGGAAGAGCTGCCGCTCGGCGTGGCGCCGGCGCACGAGCCCTGCCAGCACTTGGGAGCCGACTCGCACCCAGCGCCCAAACTGCGCCGCCGCGCCTGCATAGTCCCCGCGATTCAATAGGCGCAACAGCGTGCTCCCCTGCAGATTGCCCAGTCCCACGTTGAACGCGAATGAGACGAGGGCCGAGAACTGGTTGGAGTTCAGCGGGACGCGAACCAGCCTGCTCACGCCGCGCTCGAACTCCCTTAAATCGTTCTCCAGCAGTTGCTCGGCGCGCGCCCGCGTGATCGTCATGCCCGGCCGGACATCCGGGCCAGTGTGGCCGTAGCCGATCGTCCAGACCCCGCCTGAGTCCTGGTAGGCGGTGAGCCGTAGCCCCTCGAACTGCTTGATCAGCTCCAGCCCCGCCTGGTTAATGCGCTGCGCTACGGCATCGGCGTTACTCATTCTTCACCCCTTGGATCGCAAGCGGGGCGGGCTTCGTCCGCCCCGCCCCGACGAATGTGCGTTGGCGTCCCGCGCGAGACGCTGCGTCAGGCCTCCTCGACCGGCTCCTCCTGCCCGCTCAGCGCGGCGAAGAATTTCGACAGCGTGCTGGCCTGGTCCGGCGTCAGGGTCACATAGAGCTCCTCCAACGCCATGAGCGCCGGGGCCGGGATCATGAGCTCGCCCATCTGGACATCCGGCGGCGGCTCGATGTTGCTCTCATCCTGGGAGGAGGCGCCGTTGGCTTGCAGCTCCGCGTCGCCAGTCAGCGCGCTTGCGCCGAGAGCCTGCGCCGCCGCGGGGGCCGGCAGCCGCGGGATGACCTGCTGGGTGATCAGGTTGACGACCCGCTGGATGTTGTCCAGCGTCGCCTTGCTCGTGCCGGCCCAACTCTTCTGGCCATAGGCCGTGCCCTCGTTGAGCACCTTGCGGATAGCCCGCTCCAGATCGGCTACGGTTGCCATGGTGAACCAGTCCTTTCCTCCAATTGGCCCCTGCCCTGACCAGGGCCATGGGGCGAGGTTGTTCCGCGCGGCTGCCCTGATCGAGACGTGCATATGCTTGGTGTGGGGGTTCGGCCCGCGATAGGATCGCCATCCTTCGGTCGCCCGCGCTCGGTTGTAGATCTGGCGATTCCAGATCACGTAGGTGACGCGGCTGTCGGCGATGACTTCCCTGGAGAGCACCTCGCAGTCTACGCCGTGCGCGGGGTCGTGCGTCAGGTCGAAGGCGTTGCCGGAGTAGTGGTCGCTCGGCCATGGGTGCCCGGCGGCGGCCATGATGCCGTCCGATGCTCGGCTGCGTGCCGGCCAGCGCGCCGTGGCATCTTCCAGCGCTTTGACGCAGCAAGGGGCGGGAGTCGCCACACTCATACCCTCCTTTCTCCTGGCCCGCGCGGGCCGCTATGCAGGCCGGAAGAGCCTGCTCCCGCAGCGTTAGGTGTCGCGGCGTTATCGCAATTGAGCCTGTACCCAACACCCCGTACCGTGACGATCAGCTTGTTGTTTGGCCGCAGCTTGCGGCGAAGCCCGGCGATCCGCCCGTCCACGAGCCGCGTCTGTTGCCAGATCTTGCTCGGCTCGCCGGCGACGAACCAGTTCCAGACGCTCGCAAGCAGCTCCTGGCGCGTGATCGCCTTGCCCGGCGAGCGCGCCAGCACATGCAGCAGCCGTGCCTCGCCTTTGCTCAGGCGGATCACCCGCCCGTCGATCTCCACGCGCCGCTCGCTCGGGAAAAGCTTCACGGCGCCGGCGGGCCGTAAACGACAAGCGCCGCCGTTGCGCTCGTCGCTTGCCCTGCTCAAAGCGGTTCTGCCCTCTGGCGTCGAACTCATCGCAGCCTCCTCTTCACTCAGAAATGGCTTCGATAGAGAGATTCGCCGGTGGGTACCTGCG
>DAOUGF010000788.1:0-6512 GCA_034429295.1 Chloroflexaceae bacterium | reverse complement strand
CGCCTGTGCAACCTTCGTCCTTCCCCGCGCCGCAGGAGGAGACTGTGGTGGTGCCGCCCGCGCAGCCCTCGCCGGTGGGTGCGCTGCCGCCGGTAGGCCAGGTGCCGCCAGCAGGAGCGCCGCCTGTGCAGCCCTCGCCGGTGGGCGCGCTGCCGCCGGTAGGCCAGATACCGCCCGCAGGAGGGCTGTCCCTGCCGCCCACGGGGGTGCCCGCCGCTGCGCCGCCGTCTGGCCGGCGCGGGCCGCTGTTCTGGTGGCTGATCGGCGGCGCGGGCTGCATCAGTCTGGTGCTGGTCGGGATCTGCGCGATCGGCCTGCTGACCCTGCTGGGCCAGCGGGTTTCCCAGCTCGATCCAACCGCGCAGCCAGGGGCCGCCACGACCACGGGCGGCGGCGGCATCGTGCCGGGCGACTCGCCGCTCACCGGGGGCGCGGTGCTGCTCGAGGACGACTTCGACAACCCGGCCGCCAGCGAGCTCGCTGAGGATGAGGACGAGACCGCGCGCTACGCCTTCGACGGCGGCGTCTACGTGGTGGAAGTGAAAGAGCCGCAGACCCTCGTTTGGGCCCTGTTCGAGGGGAGCTACAGCGACGCGCGCTTTGCGGTGGACACCGAGGTGCCGCCGGGCGCCGATGAGTCGGCCGCCGGGCTGGTGTTCCACTACCAGGACAACCGGAACTTCTATCTCTTCAGCGTCTCCAACGACGGCTACTACGCGCTGGAGATCCTTGAGGACAACGAGTGGTTCACCCTGATCGACTGGACCCAGTCGGACGCGGTGGATGCCGTGCGCAACCGGATCGAGGTGGCGACCCAGGGCGACCGGATCGCGCTCTACGTGAACGGCGAGTTGCTGGAAGAGACGAGCGACGGGACCTTCACCGAGGGTGAGGTGGGGCTCGCGGTGACCAGCCTCGAGGACAGCACTGCCGAGATCCACTTCGACAATATGCTGATCACCGAGAACGAGTGATCCGGATCGTGGGTTGTGGATTGGCCGGCCAAGCGCGGCGCGGGCCAATCCACAATCAAAAGAGCGGGAGCTGCTCGACAACCGGGCGGGGGGCGTAGATGCGCTCGAGTTCGGCGCGGGAGCGGCCGAAGAAGCGCCCGTCGAGAGTGACGAAGTCGCGGGCCTTGCTGGCCTGGGTGCCGAGGCTGCGGAGATGCTCGAGCTCGCGGAAGGGATGGATGCGGCGCAGGCGCAGGATACGCTCGACGCTGAGGGGGCCGATGCCGGGCACGCGGAGCAGTTGCTCGGGTGTGGCGCTGTTCAGCTCTACGGGGAAACGCTCGGGGTTGGCGAGGGCCCAGGCCAGCTTGGGGTCAAGATGCAGCGGCAGATCGCCGGCAGGATCGTAGGGCAGCTCGGCCTGGCCAAAGCCGTACTGGCGCAGCATCCAGTCGGCCTGCTGGAGGCGCTGCACGCGGGTTTGGGGTGTGCGTTCGGCCCCTTCGAGTGGCGTGCCAGTGATGGGCCTGAAGGCCCCGAAGTAGACGCGGCGCATCCCCAAGTCGCGGTAGAGCCAGCTTCCGGTGGTGAGCAGGTCACGGTCGTGCTCGCCGGCGGCGCCAACCACGAACTGAGTGGCCATGCCCGAGGGGAGCAGGCCGGCCCGCTGCCACTCCCGAGCCCAGAGCAGGCGCTCCAGCAAGTCGCTGTGCCAGCTGCGCTCAGGCGAGATGCGGGCGAGGTGCTCGGCGGACGGGGCCTCGAGGTTGAGGCTGAGGCGATCGGCCAGGCGAGCCGCCCGCTCCACCTCAGAGAGCGGGGCGCCGGGCAGCAGCTTCACATGGATGTAGCCGGTGTAGGCGTGGTGCGTGCGGAGCCGTTCGACGCCGTCAAGCATCCGGCCAACGGCCTCACTCACGCCGCCGTGAACCGCGGTGGAGATGAAGAGCCCCTGGACGGCGCCGGCCTCGTAGCGTGGCAGGAAGGCCCGCGCCAGCTCCTCGGGCTCAAGCGCGGCCCGCGGCACATCGTTTCCGGAGCGCAGCGGGCAGTAGTCGCAGTTCCAAGCGCACTGGCTGCTCATCAGCACGCGGAAGACCGGGCGGCTGCGGCGATCCGGCTCGTCGGCCTCGGGGGCGGCCCAGCTGGGAGTTTTTGGCGTGAAGCGGCGCCCGCCTCGCGCGTGGGTGGCGCACAGGTCGTACTGGGCCGCCTCGGCCAGCAGATCCAACTTCTCGTTGAGCTCCATGGGCAAGGCTGCTTTCACCACAGAGGCGCCGAGGTTTGGAGGGGTGGTAGATGTATTCGCACACCTATTCTAGCACGCTCGTGAAGGGGAGATCGTGATGGAGACGAACCTGAACGGGATCCGGCTCAGCTACGACGATGGCGGCGCGGGGCCGGCGGTGTTGCTGCTGCACGCCTTCCCGCTCAGCGGGGCGATGTGGCGCCGGCAGGCCGAGCGCCTGCGAGAGCGGTATCGGGTGGTGGTGCCCGACCTGCGGGGCTTCGGCGGCAGCGACGCGCCGCCCGGCCCGCTGACGATGGATCAGCAGGCTGACGACGCGGCGGCGCTGCTGGAGCAGCTGGGCATCGAGCGGGCGGCCGTGGTGGGCCTCTCGATGGGCGGCTATATCGCCTTCGCTCTCTGGCGGCGCCACTCTGATAAGGTCGCCGCCCTGGTGCTCGCCGATACGAAGGCTGGCGCCGACAGCGACGATGGCAAGGCTGGGCGTGAGGCCAACGCGCGCCTGGCCGAGGAACAGGGCGCGGGGGCGATCGCGGACAAGCTGATCCCGGGCCTGGTTGCCTCTGGCGCCTCCGCCGCGCTGCGCGACGAGCTGCAGGCGCTGATCACGGCGAATAGTACCGACGGGATCGCCGGGGCGCTGCGGGGCATGGCCCTGCGACCAGATTCCACCCCCGATCTGGCCAGCATCACGGTGCCGGCCCTGGTGATCGTAGGTGCGGAGGATACCCTCACCCCGCCCGAGGAGGCGCGGAAGATCGCCGCAGGCGTGGCCGGGCCGAGCACCCTGGTGGAGATCCCGGGCGCTGGCCACCTCTCGAACATGGAGGCGCCGGAGGCGTTCAACGCCGCGCTGGAGGAGTTCCTCGACGGGCTCGGCGGCTGGTAGGGTGCGAGGCGTGCGCCCAAGCGCTTAGTCGCTGGCACTCACGGCTACTCGCCGGCCCAGCTGGGGTTATAGTCGGCGCCGAGGATGAGCACGATATCGGCCTGGAACGGCGCGGGCGGCGCGTCGGCGGGCGGGGTGGTGTAAACGCTGCCGGGATCAAGGCCGAGCGTGTCGGCGAGGCGGCGCAGGGCCTGAGGGCGACCGCTGTAGTCGATCAGGTGGGTGCGCTCGTAGGGGGCGGGGGCGTCGGCCGGGTCGTTGAGGGTGAACCCCTGCTGGGCCAGGCGCCCGCTGATCCGGCTGGCGAGCCCGGCCACGCCTGCGCCGTTCAGCACGACGATGCGGGCCCGCTCGGCCTCGCCCTCGGGGCCGGCGAGCAGCCGCGCCACCTGGGCCGCCACGCCGTTCGGATCCCAGTAGATATCGGAGCCGTCCTCGGCCACGATCGGCACATCGTTCGGGTTGATGCTGAGCGTGACGATGCGGCCTGGATCGAGGCGTTGGGCGAGATCGGCGAGGCCGCGAAGCGTCTCGAGATCGCTCAAGGGCAGGGTGGTGCTCACACTCTGCTGGAAATCTTCGACCAGCTTGGGGAGCAGGGCGGCCTGCTCAGCCAGGCCGCGGGAGCGCACCTCGCTGAGAATGGCTCGCAGCACCTGCTGCTGGCGGGCCGAGCGGTCGAAGTCGCTCGAGCTGTGGCGGCTGCGGGCGTAGCGCAGAGCTGTAGCGCCGTCCATCACCTGGAGGCCGGCGGGGATGTAGAGCCGCTCGTAGCCGTAGTCGTCGGAAGGGTAGCTGGGGTCGAGGATGGGCCGCTCAACATCGACCGTAATCCCGCCGAGGGTATCCACCACCTGCTGGAAGCCGTTGAAGTCGATCTGAGCGATGTAGTCCACCTCGAGGTTAAGGAAGCCGGCGACGGTCTCGGCGGCCAGGGCGCCTCCCGCGTCAGCGGGGGCAGTGCCGGGGCCGTAGAGTGCCTCGGCGTTGTTGTAGCCGTAGGTGTAGGCGGTGTTGATCTTCTGCAGCCCCAAGCCGGGCACCTGCACCATCGAGTCCCGGGGGATGGAGAGCATACCGGCCCAGCCGGCGTCCGGCTCGACGTGAACGAGGATCAACGTGTCGCTGCGTACGCCCTCCTCGGGGTTGGGGCGACGGTCCACGCCGACAAGCAGCACATTGAAAGGCTCCCGCAGGCTGGCGGGGAGGGCGGCCGGGGTGATGCCGGTCGCAGCGGGGATGCTCTGCGCGGTGCGCCGCGGGTCGGCCTGCTCGACGGCCCGCAGTGTGCCGCCAGCCCAATTCAGCAGGCCGAAGGCGAGGAGCCCGGCCGCCAGCAGGAGCGCGCCGCCGGCGATCAGCAGGCCGCTGGAGCCGCGGCTGGCGCGGCGCGGGCGGGCGTGATCGTTGAGGCGGCGCCGGGCGGCGCGGCGGGCGGCGACGCGCTCGCGGGCGGTTCTGTAGGGCTGGCGGGGGCTTCTCATCCGGTGGCGTCGGCGCCCCGCGGGTCGGGGGTGGGCCAGGTGGGGCCTTCAAAGGGCGCGCGGGCCACGAGGCGGCGCACGATGCGGTTGGACTCGCTCGGCAGGACCGCCAGGGTGACGATGCTCATGTCATCGGAGGGCTGGCCGCGGTCAACCTCGATGGCGCGGCGCAGGATCGCCTCGGTGAGCTCCTCGGCGCTGCGGCCGGCCTCGGGGCGCCAGCCCGAGAGGAAGTTGAGCAACTCCAGATCATCGCCGTAGCGCTCGCCGGCGCGGGTGAGGCCGTCGGTGAAGAGGACGATATAGGTGTAGGCCGTCACCGGCAGCTCGGTGATCACTGGCTTGATCATGGGCTGCAGGCCGATCGGCGTGGAGGGTTCGGCGTAGGAGTGAAGGCCCTTCCGATCCACCACGAAGAATGGCGCCGGGTTGTTGCGCGACATAAGGATCTTGCCGCTCTGGAAGTCAACGGAGAGGATGTTGAGCGTGGCGGCAACCTGGCCCATGCGGTAGGTGTAAAGGTAGTCGTGGACAGCGCGGGCCGCGGCGCCGTCGCGGGCGCCGTCCTTGAGCAGCGAGATGGCGCGGGTGGCCAGCAAGTTGCTGAGCGTCTTGGCGCCCCGGCCGGATCCCTGGCCATCGACCAGCACAAAGGAGAAACCCCCGCCAGGCCGCTCGATCATCTCCAGCGTGTCGCCGCTCTCGCCGCTACCGTGGCGGGCGATCTTGGCGACGGCTACTTCGATCTCAAGCATAACGCCTCGATAAGCGATTCAGCTGCCCAGGAGGGGATGGGACGATGAGCGTCGCAGACGCGCTAGCCCATCCAGCTCTCCCCTGTTAGTATAAAGTATATCGCAACTGGCAGTTGTCCCGCAGGAGAGACCATGGCCGACCAAAGCCCGCTGCCCTATTTGCTGATCAGCCTATCGGCGGACAGCGAGAACACCTGGCCGCCCGCCTACCTTAGCGAGAGCCCGACCTGTTTGGGGCGGCCCGAGGAGGGTGCGGCCGGCCCTGCCTATATCGACCTGCGGCTCGAATCGGTGTCGCGGCAGCACGCCCGGATCTGGCGCGAGGAGGGCGGCTATGTGCTGGAGAACTGGCACGGCCGCTACGGGATCGGGCTCTTTGAGCGGGAGCTGCAGCCCGGCCAGCGCCACGAACTGCGCCACGGCTACATCTTCCGCATCCCGGCCCTGGCCGACCATGTGCGGTTGATGTTCGTGGCCAGCAGCCGGGAGACCCAGCTCTGGCCGCTCTACCTGGAGCCGGCGCTGCAGAAGGCCTACGTTTTTGGCGCGCAGCTGGAGCTCTCGCCCCAAGCCTTCGCGCTGCTGCGCCACCTCTACGAGCGGCGCAACCAGCTCTGCCCCTACAACCAGATCATCGACAGCCTCTGGCCCGGCCTGCGGGCCAAGGGCGTGGTGGAGAAGGGCCGTAACCTCGACGTGCTGCTGGCAACCCTGCGTCGCGCGATCGCGGCCGCCAGCGGCGGCTTCACCTTTATGCAGACGGTGCGGGGCGAGGGGATCAGGCTGGTGGTCTGAGCGGGGCGCTGCCCCGGAGCGGTACCACCTGCGCGGTGGGCGGCGCCTGCGCGGCGCGTGCGGCGTGCGGCTCACCTGCGCGGTGGGCGGCACATGGGCAGTGCGAGCCTTTGCAGGCGGGCTCCGCCCCCTGCACCCCCGCGGGGATCACCTGCGCGGTGGGCGGCAGCTACACGGTGCGTGTGCATGCAGGCGGGCTCCGCCCCCTGCACCCCCGCCGGAGTGGGCGTTGCCCCCTCCGGACCACCCCCAAGCCGGAGGGCCGTACCGTGCCGCCACCTAGCCGCGTATCCGACTCATCGACGGGCTGAGCCATCCGCCTCGGCCGGCGGCGGATCTCCAGTTGGGGTGGTGTGCGAGCATCGGTTGTGCCGCCCGCTTCTTCAC
>DAOUGF010000787.1:0-4024 GCA_034429295.1 Chloroflexaceae bacterium | reverse complement strand
TGGACCCGACCTCGCCCTTCAGCGGGGGCGCGGTGCTGGGCGACCGCATCTGCATGCAGGCCCTCGGCGGCGATCCCGATGTCTTTATCCGCTCGATGGCCAGCCGCGGCCGCCTCGGCGGCCTGGCCCGCGCCACCGCCGACGCCGCCGCCCTGTTGGATGCCGCCGGCTTCGATGTGGTGCTGATCGAGACGGTGGGCGCTGGCCAGGGCGAGGTTGATATCGCCAGGGCCGCCCAAACGACGATCGTGGTCGAGGTGCCTGGCATGGGCGACGATGTGCAGAGCATCAAGGCGGGCATGCTCGAGATCGCCGACCTCTTTGTGGTGAACAAGGCCGACCGGGAGGGCGCCGACAAGACGGTGCGCCAGCTGCGGGCCATGCTCCACCTCGCCCCCCGCGGGCCAGGCGCCTGGGATCCGCCGGTGCTCACCGCCGTCGCCACCGCCGGCCAGGGCGCGGCCGCGATCGTCGATGCCGCCGAGCGCCACCTCGCCCACCTCCGCAGCTCCGGCCAGGCCGCCGAGCGGGCCCGCGCCGCCGCCGCACGCGAGCTGAGCGCCGCCGTTGAAGAACTGGCCCGCGAGCGCCTCCAAGGCCCGGCGTGGGAGGCGTCTGTTGAGCGGATCGCCGCCCGCGAGCAGGACCCTTACAGCGCGGCTGAGGCGCTGCTCCATACGCTCCAGAGCCAGCAGGCTCACCACAAGGACTCGGAGAGCACGGAAGCCGGCCCGTAGCCGGCCTCGCGGCGCGCCGGCCGTATTGCTCGCCACCGTGCATCCTCCCTCCGAGCCTCCGCTGCGCGAGCGCATATCACGGCGTGTTTGGGCGTACCAGACGTGACCTCACTACCTCGAGGAGAGAGCGTATGGACATTGCATGGGCGATCGAGCGACTGGCCGCGCAGGAACCGATCATCGCCGCGCTGCTGGCCGGGTTTTCGCAGGAGCAGGCCAGGCGCCGCCCCGCCCCCGATTCCTGGTCGGCCCTCGAAATGGCCTGCCATCTCCTCGACGAGGAGCGCGAGGATTTTCGCCAGCGCCTCGACCTCGCCCTGCACCAGCCCGACACCCCCTGGCCGCCGATCGACCCTAATGGCTGGGTGACCGCCCGCGCCTACAACCAGCGCGACCTGGCTGAGACCGTCGCCGCCTGGCGAGCGGAGCGGCAGCGCTCCCTGGCCTGGCTACGTGGCCTGACAGCGCCGGACCTCGCCGTGGCCCGCCGCCACCCCGCCGGCTTCGAGATACGGGCCGGCGACCTGCTGGCCGCCTGGGTCGCCCACGACCTGCTCCACATCCGGCAGCTTGTCGAGCTCAGCTATGCGCGCACGCAGGATGAGGCGCAGCCCTTCTCGGTGGAGTACGCGGGGGAATGGTAGAATAACGTATGTCGTTCCGTGCCAGACTGACCCTAGCTTATATCGGCTTCTTTGCACTGGCCCTGCTGCTGCTCGGCTGCGGGATCTACTTCTCTGTGCGCCAAGCCCTCTACGCCGGCGTGAGCCGCGACCTGGAGGCAGCCACCAAGCAGGTGCGGGCGATCTTCAACGCCGGCGGCCTCGAGCCCACCCGCACGCCCAGCGGCGAGCTGAGCCTCTACCTCAACGACGAGTTCATCAAGATCTTCAACAATCCCTATCTCGGCGCCCAGATCTTTAATGTGGACGGCGATCTGCTCAACAGCACGCCGAACGTAGATGGCCGCGCCATGCCGCTCCCGCCCGGCGCCACCCAAATGGGGCCGGAGGATCTCGTCACCGGCATGACGGTCAGCCGCGAGATCGACGGCATGCGCGTCGTCTCCCACATCACCCCGCTGGTGCTGCAGAGCAATAACCGCGTCGTCGGCTACCTGCAGATCTCGCGGCCGCTGCGGGATGTGGACACGATCCTCACCACCCTCACCTGGATCCTGATCGGCGGCGGCGCGATCGCGGTCATGATCACCGCAGCCGGCGCCACCGTGCTCTCCAGCCGCGCCCTCAAGCCGATCGACCAGATCACCCGCACGGCCCAGAGCATTGTCCACGCCGAGGATCTCGGCCAGCGGGTGCCGGTGCCGCCCCACCACGACGAGCTGCACCGGCTCACCGTGACGATCAACGAGCTGCTCGCTCGCCTTGAGACGCTCTTCAAGACCCAGCGCCGCTTCGTGGCCGACGTCAGCCACGAGCTGCGCACCCCCCTGGCCGCGATGCAAGGCAACCTCGAGGTGCTGGAGCGGGGCGGCCTGAAGAACCCCGAGCTTGCCGCCGAGGCCGTGGCCGATATGCGCCGCGAGACCGCCCGCCTCATCCGCATGACCAACGACCTGCTGCTGCTCGCCCAAAGCGATGCCAGGGAGGAGATCCGCAGCGAGCCCGTCGAGCTCGACACGCTGCTCCTTGAGGTCTATCGCGAGCTGCGCCCCCTCGCTGACAAGGTGCAGCTGCGCATCGGCGCCGAGGACCAGGTGACAGTGATCGGCGACCGCGACCGGCTCAAGCAGGCCCTGCTAAACCTCGGCATCAATGCGCTCCAGTACACCCCGGCCGGCGGCTTCGTCACGCTCGGCCTGGAGCAGCGGGACGGCTACGCCCTGCTGACAGTGGCCGACACGGGTATGGGGATCAGGGAGGAGGATCTGCCGCTGGTCTTCGAGCGCTTCTACCGGGCCGACCGCTCGCGCTCACGGCACAGCGGTGGCGCCGGCCTCGGCCTCTCGATCGTGAAGCGGGTGGCCGAGGCCCACGGCGGCTATGCCACGGTGGCGAGCATCCCGGGCCGCGGCAGCACCTTCGCCCTCTGGCTGCCCCTGCCCGCACCGTCTGAGGCGGCGGCGAAGCCCGAGGAGCCGCCGGCGGCCGAGCCTGAGCACGAGCCGGCGGGCGTTTGGGCCCGCGAAGGGTAAGCGTCGCATCTGGTACAATAACTCGATAGCGCCCTGTAGCAGCCAGATGCGACGATGCAAATCCTCACGATCAGCGACGAGATCGTCCCCGCCATTTATAGCCTCAACATCAAGCAGCGCTTTGGCGACGTCGATTTCGTGCTCAGCTGCGGCGATCTGCCGTACTACTACATCGAGTTCATCGTCACCATGCTCGGCGTGCCGCTCTTCTACGTCTACGGCAACCACGACGGGGTAGAAATCCTGCACGACGGCCAGGAGTTGACGGAGGCACGGGGCGCCACGAACCTGGAGGGGCGAGGCGTGCGCCACCGCGGGCTCTCGATCGCCGGCCTCGGCGGCTGCCTGCGCTACAAGCCGGACGCCCGCCACATGTACACCGACGCCGAGATGATGCGCCGGGCTTGGCGCCTGGTGCCCTGGATGCTCTTCAACAACTATCGCTACGGGCGCTACCTCGATATCCTGATCACCCACGCGCCACCGCTCGGCATCCACAATGGCCCCGACTATCCCCACCGCGGCTTCCGCGCCTTCCTCTGGCTGATGGATCATTTCCGCCCGCGCTACCTCATCCACGGCCACATCCACCTCTCCTACGGCTACGACACCGGCACCGAGACGATGTATGGTGATACGCTGGTGCTTAACACCGCGGGGCACCGGCTGCTGCAGATCGAGCCGGCTGAAGCTATGGTGAAGCGTAGCTGAGCTGGGGCGCTGCCGCCCCCGCGCCCCCAACGTCGGTGTCTGCGACACGCTGCCTGCGGGGCGCTGCCTCGATCCTCTACTACCTGCACGGTGCGTGCCTCTACAGGCGGGCACCGCCCCTCGCGCTCCCCGGCAAAGGTGCTAGCGCTTCGCGCCCCTCGTCGTTTGCACCGACACGGCTGTAGTGGGGCGTGGCCTCCAAGCAGTACCACCTGCACGGTGGGTGAGGATGCGAGCGGGCTCCGCCCCTCGCGCTCCCCGCCGGAGGGGGCGGCTGCCCCCTCCGGACCACCCCCAAGCCGGAGGGCCGTACCGTGCTGCCGTCCGGCGGCGTACCCGACTCATTGTCGGGCAGAGCCATCCGCCTCGGCTGGCGGCGAATCTGCGGTCGGGGTGGTGTGTAAGCATCGGTTGTGCCGCC
>DAOUGF010000786.1:0-4713 GCA_034429295.1 Chloroflexaceae bacterium | reverse complement strand
CCGCGGCTCAGCCACTCGCTCCAGGCGCCGTCGCGAGCTGCGAACCAGAGCATCAGGACGGGAAACATCACCGCCGAGAAGAGCTCCCCGGCCCAAAGAATGCGGTAGCGCCGAGCGAGAAACGATGGATCTGTTCGGGGAGGGGTGGCTTCCTTCACGCTATGCATCGGCTACGAGCGCTTCTCCGCTCCGGCCCATCCAGGCGCTACCAGCATACAAAAGCGAACCGCCCTGTCTCGGTTAGGAGAGGGGCGGCATCTGGGGCCGTTGCCGGGCTTGCTGCCTCGGGTGAGGGAGCGGAGAATTGTGCAACAATTCCTACCCAGCTACGCTTCAAAAGTGGCGACTCCGAGTGGGCTCGAACCACCAACCTACAGCTCCGGAGGCTGTCGCTCTATCCAATTGAGCTACGGAGTCGTGTCGCGGGAAGTATACCGCAGGGGCCGCGCCATGTCAATTGCGCTGGTGCATGGAGCAGGGAGCGCGTTATAGGGCGCTGCCGCCCCTCGCGCCCCCGGCGTCCGTGTCACCGATATGCCTCTTGCGGGGCGCAAGCGCTTCGCGCCACTCGTCCGCTACCCCCGCACCCCTAAAGCCGACGTCCGCCAGCGCCGAGGGCGCCATCGCTGCATGCCCCTTGGCGCCGAGAGCGGGAGTAGCCCGTCGTGCTCATGCCAGCTACCGGACAAAGCATCAGCCGACCCACTCGTTTCGCGTCTTCCTTTTCGCTTCTTCGCGCCTTCGTTTCGCGTCATTCACCCCGTTTCGCGTCATTCGCGATCCAAAACCTTCGCGCATTTCGCGATCCAAATCCCCTCCCGCCCAGCGCTGCCGCCGAGCAGGTGAGGTCGCTCTCGCTAGGCTTGGAGCGCCAACTACACCAGCTCGGCCGCCTCGATCCTGGCTAGCGCGAAGGCCCGCACATCTTGGCGCAGCTCACAGAAGGCCTGCAGATAGACGCCGTTACCCTCCAGGGTGAGCGTGATCGGCTGTACAACCCGTGCGGTGGGCGCGGGCTGGCCTCTAGAGCGGTAGAGGATGCGCAAGGCCCGCCCCTCGGCCAGCGCTTGGGCGACCAGCGGCGGCGGCTCGGGCTCCCCGGCGCCGGGGAGCAGGCCTCGCTCCAGCCGGAGGGCGTCGCCGAGGGTGAGGATGCCCAACTCGGCCATCCGGGCGACAAGATGGGCGAAGAGAGCCTGCGTGGCGAGCGCGTCGTCCAGCGCGCGGTGGGTGGGCGCGGGCAGGCCCAGCTCGCTGGCGAGTGCCGCCAGGCTGTAAGAGCGGCGGCGCATCAGCCGCCGGGCGAGCGTCAGGGTGTCGAGGCAGTGCTCGGCAATGGGCGGCTGGCCGCAAGCCGCCAGCTCGTGCTGGAGGAACATCAGGTCGAAGCGGACATTGTGGCCTACCAGCACGGCGCCGGCTGTCAGCTGTTTCAGGGCAGGGGCGAGCATGGCGAAGGGTGGCGCCTCGGCCAGGAGCTCATCGCTGAGGCCGTTCACCGCGGCGGCCCCGGGGTCCAGCGGGCGGCCGGGGTTCACCATGCTTACAAGGCGCCCTTCCTCGTGGGCGCCGCGCACCCGCAGCAGCGCCACCTCGGCCACGCGGTGCCCTGCCGCCAACGCGAGGCCCGTCGTCTCGAGGTCAAGAAAGATCAGCGGCAGCTCGTCCAGCGGCGTCGCCAGATCCGGACTCGCTGCCCCTGGCTCTCTGCTCTGGGCGCTACGGAGCAATCGGCACCGCCTGGGCTACCTCGTCCGGGATGCCGAGCAGGTTGGCGGTCACCCAGCCGCTCTGATTGCGGGCGTTGGTCACCTCGTACCAGGTGCCATCCGCCGTCCGCTGGGTCAGCTCCACCACCTCGCCCTGGTTCACCCGATCCAGCTCGGTGCTGGTGTCGTCGGGGAGCTCGTAGAGCGGGCCGTTCACGAAGACGGTGACCACCGGGGCGACGGGCACCTCGGTGCCGCCAGGGATGCTGAGCAGCGTCACCGAGACCCAGCCAATCTCATCGCGCACGGTACGGACGTGATACCACTCACCGTTGGGGGTGCGAGCCAGGAGCTGCACCGGCTCACCGGCATTCACGCCGCCGATCACATTATCGGCGGTGATCATCGGCAGGCGGCGCACGTTGCCGCCGTTGCTCACCTGCGCCTCCGGGCCCGTGGGCAGCTCGGGCGGAGCGGTGGGCTCGGCGGTGGGCTCGACCGTGGGCTCAGGGGAGGGGGCGGCCTCCGGTGTGGCGGTGGGCTCGGCGGTGGGCTCGGCGGTGGGCGCCGCCGCCGTCTGGCCGTAGAACGTCTCGGCGATGCGGTTGACGGTGGGGACGGTCAGCTCGAGTTCGGAGCTCACCTGGCCGTCAGGCCCCCGCACCACCACCGTATAGCGCCGGCCGAGGGTCGGGGTGGGCGCATTCTCGGCCCGCTGCACCAGGATCTCCACCCGGTTCCGCCGCACCGTGCCCCTCGCCTGCTCCGGGTTCAGGTATGGGAACGGCTGCCCGTCCTCGAGCATCTCCACCGTCACGGTATCGCCATTGGCGAGGCCGGTGGTCTCAACATCCACGCCGATCGTCAAGGGTTCGGCGCGCACCACGGCAGCGTCGGTGACCGTGAGCGTGATTGGGACCGGAGTGGGGATAATCGCCGTGGGCGTGTTAGTGGGCAGCAGGGTAAGGATGAGAGCGACAAGGCCGAGGATGGCAAGGATCGGCACCAGCACGGCGAGGATCTTGCCCGCCAGCGAGAGGCGCGCGAAGCGCTCGCGCCAGCCGCTCGGCTCTTCGTCGAGCGGGAGCGAGGTATAGTCGATCGGGCCGCCCACGGAGAGCGATGGGTCGGTCGGCGGGGTTTGCTGGCTACGACGCCGCCGCGCTAGCACGACGACGATCACCAAGGCCAGCACCACGACGATAATCAGCCCGATGACGATTGGTGTGGAGAGTTGGCTGAGCAGATCTTGCATGGGAAGGGCGTTCCTGTCGCTGCGGTGATACTGTTGGCCAACCAGATGCGCACGGCCTCCGGAAGCACCGGCCCCCGCCCAGGTGCGGGCGAACACCTACACTCCCAGGTTCACCAACAGTATCTGCGGTGCGCCCAGAGCCAGGCCGCACATCCCCTTTATGATATGACAACGTGAGCCGTTCTGCAAGGCCGGCAGCGGGCAGCCGCATCAGATGTGTAAATTGAGAGTTGAGCGTTGGGCCGAGAGGGGCAAGCAGGCGGAGGTGAGAAGTGGGAGGCGAACCTGTGCAGATTCTCCCTTCTCGCTTCCCACCGCTGATCTGAGGCTCTGGGCGGAAGGGCGGCCCCTATCGGCTATGGTATAATCCGCGGCGAGCGCACCGTGAGTTGGAGGGGAGGCAATGATGGAGCACAGGCACTATAATCGGCCCGCCGATGCCCGCCTCGCCTCGCCGTGGCACTGGTGCGGCCTCCTCCTCAACGCCCGCGGCTTCATGCGCGGCTGACGCCGCACCATGCAACAGTGAAATCCACCATGCAATACCGCGCCCGGGCTCGTTCCCTTCGCTGACGCTTGCCGCGCGGCGCGCATGTTGCATCCCTCACCTTCCCTCGCCCTGTCTCTGCTATAAGCACTTTGCGTTCTGCATTGTGCGTGCTGCATGAAGAGGTGCGTTATGCCCGACCACATTCTCGTGGCCGTTGCCTGGCCCTATGCCAACGGCCCGCGCCATATCGGCCATGTCGCTGGCTTCGGTGTTCCCTCCGATATCTTCGCCCGCTTCCAGCGGCTGCGTGGCAACCATGTGCTCATGGTCTCCGGCACCGATGAGCACGGCACACCGATCACCATCGCCGCCGACAAGGAGGGCCTCTCGCCCCGCGAGGTGGCCGACCGCTACAACAAGGTGATCGGCGACGACCTGCGCAACCTCGGCCTCGCCTACGACATCTTCACCCGCACCACCACCGCCAATCACTACCAGGTGACGCAGGATATCTTTAAGACGCTGTACGAGAAGGGCTATATCTCCCGCAAGGAGACGCTGGGCGCCTTCTCGGCCACCACCGGCCGCACCCTGCCCGACCGCTATATCGAGGGCACCTGCCCGATCTGCGGCTACGGCGAGGCCCGCGGCGACCAGTGCGACAACTGCGGCAATCAGCTCGATCCGATCGATCTGATCAACCCCCGCTCGAAGGTTGATGGTCAGCCGCCTGTCTTCAAGGAGACGGAGCATTTCTTCCTCGAGCTGCCGCTCTTCGCGGAGCGGCTGCGGGAGTGGATCGAGCGCCAGGAGCACTGGCGGCCGAATGTGCGCAGCTTCTCGCTCAACTTCATCAAGGAGCTGAAGCCCCGTGCCATCACCCGCGACCTCGATTGGGGCGTGCCGATCCCCTTGCCGGAGTACATCGATCGCGACGACAAGAAGATCTACGTCTGGTTCGACGCTGTGATCGGCTACCTCTCGGCCAGCATCGAGTGGGCGAAGAACCGCGGCACGCCCGACGCCTGGCGCGAGTGGTGGCAGAACCCGCGCTCTCGCCACTACTACTTCATGGGTAAGGACAACATTGTCTTCCATACGGTGATCTGGCCGGCCGAGCTGATGGGCTACGGTAGCGACGGCCATTTCGGCGGCAGCGCGACCGGTGCCTTCGCCGAGGTGCCGCTGCAGCTCCCCTACAATGTGGTCAGCAGCGAGTTCCTCACCATGGAGGGCAAGAAGTTCTCCAGCAGCCGTGG
>DAOUGF010000785.1:0-1533 GCA_034429295.1 Chloroflexaceae bacterium | reverse complement strand
GCCGCGCATCCCGATCTGGATCGGCGGCGATAGCCCGGCGGCGCTGCGGCGGGCTGCCCGCTGGGACGGCTGGATCGTCGGGACGATCGATGAACAGTGCCGGATCACAAAGCCGCCGGAGCGGCTCGCGGAGCAGGTGGCCACCCTGCGCCAGCATCGCGCCGGGGCCGTCCCGCTCGAGATCGCCGTGGACGGCGCCTCGTCCGCTGGCGACCGCGCGCTCCCCGATGCCTACGCCCAAGCCGGCGCCACCTGGTGGCTCGAGGCCATCTTCGCCTCGCGGGGCTCTCTGGAGGAGATGTTGGCCCGAGTCAGTGCGGGCCCTCCCGCGCCCTAATGCAATTTCAGGCGGCCTTGTTGGCCATGTCGCCTGGCTCTCTGGCTTTGTGGGGCTCTCGCTATACGGACTACGGATTATGCTGTACGGCACTAAGCCCTTCGCTCGTCGCTGGGTGCGGTATCATTGCGATCGCTCCTCGTCGTCCGACCTACCTGCTCGATACACCGGGTTTCCCGCCCAGCCGCAACGGCCGCCGCTCGCCGGCCGGCCCGCGCCGCCGGAACTGAGGTGAGATGATGCACGTTGATGAGTTCGACACCTCGGCCGCTGTGGTAGACCTCGATCGCCTGGAGGCGAACATTGCTCGCCTGCAGACCTACCTTGACCGCCACGGCATCGCCAACAGGCCCCACATCAAGACCCACAAGATCCCCGCGGTCGCCCAGATGCAACTGGCCGCCGACGCAGCCGGCATCACCTGCCAGAAGCTCGGCGAGGCGGGGCGTGGTAGAGCTGCGCCGGTCCGTCGCGGCTCGTGGCCGCCTGCAGTGAAGGGAGGGCAGCCATGAGCCTGCGCTTCGTCCAGATCACCGATCATCACCTGACTGAGAGCGATCTGCACTGCGGCTACTCGACGTGGCACGCCCTGCGGATGGTGCTCCGCCACATCGCCGCCAACGCCGGCCCGCTCGACTTTATCGTCAGCACGGGCGACTTGGTGGAACACGGCTCCGTCGCCGAGTACCGTATCTTCCTCGACCTGATCGGCGCGGAGCCCTCCGGCGCTAGCCCCGGCCCCCTTATCGCCCACGGCGAAGGCCTGCCCGGCGTCCCCTTCTACGCCCTTCCCGGCAACCACGACAAGCGCCCCGCAATGCTGCGCAGCCTATTCCCCGCGAGCCCTGAGTCCGAGCGGCTGCACGGCTGGTTCGAGCGCGGCGGCGTGCGCTTTGTCTGCGCGGATTGGGGAGCGGCGAGCAAGGCGCAGCTCACGCCCGACTTGGCCGCCTTCCTGAAAGAGGCCTTGGGCGCCGGGCCGACTGTGCTGCTGATGCACCATCACATCACGCCGATCGGCCTTGGTCCCATCGACGAGTTGATCGCCGACGATCTGGCCGCCTTCGCCGAGCTGATCGCCGGGCGGGAGCCGCTCGCGATCCTCGCCGGCCACACTCACGCCACCTACGAGCGCAGCTTCGCCGGGGTGCCCGTCTACGGCCTCCGCTCGACATGCTTTCAGTTTACGCTTGCGG
>DAOUGF010000784.1:0-2951 GCA_034429295.1 Chloroflexaceae bacterium | reverse complement strand
CCTCGCCCCTGGACCCCAAGCCGGAGGCCACTGCCGTGCCGCCGCTGATCTGCTACCTCGTCTCATCGTCGGGCTTGAGCCCTGGCCAAGCGCAGTGGCCCATCCCCGCTGGTTGCGCCCTGCACGATCCGGCGTGCCGACGCTACTCCCCCGCAGGGCATGTGGAAGGCGGGGCGCTTGGCGGCATAACGGATGCTCGCACATCTCCCCGACCGCCAATCTTCTGCCAGCCGAGGCGGATGGCTCTGCCCGTCGATCAGACGGGTACGTCGCCAGGTGGCGGCACAGTACGGCCCTCCGGCTTGGGGATGGTCCGGAGGGGGCAACGCCCACTCCAGCGAGGGTGCAGGGGACGGAGCCCGCCTGCAAAGGCTCGCACCGCATAGGTGGTACTGGTTCGGGGCAGCTCCCCGAGACCCGCAGCGGGGAGCGCGAGGGGCTACCCTTCCGCCAGGGTCGCCTTCGCGGCCTCGTAGAGCCGCAGCAACCCCTCGGCGGTCTCCGCAGCGGTGAAGCGTGGGTTCCAGGCAGCCTCGGAGAGCACGTCGCTCACCACGAAGCCCGCAGCGATGCTCGCGCCGCGGTGGGCGGCCACGGCGAAAAGCGCCGCAGCCTCCATCTCCACCGTGAGCACGCCTGCCGCCTGGTAGTGGGCGATCTCAGCCTTGGTCTCGCGGAAGGGCGCGTCGGTGGTCCAGGTGAGCCCGCTGGGCGGCCGTTCACCTGTGGCGTCCAGAGCGGTAGTGAAGCGCTCGGTGAGCGCGGGGTCGGGCAGGGCAGGAGCCTCCGGGTCGGCCAGGTAGTGGTGGGAGACGCCCTCGTCACGCACAGCGCCCGTGCAGATCGTCAGGTCGCCGATGCGCAGGCCGGGGGCGATCGCGCCGCAGCTGCCGATGCTGATGAAGCGCCGCACGCCCATGGCGATCAGCAACTCAAGGAGCATGGCGGCCGCCGGGGCGCCGATGCCGAACTCGGCGCCGACGGCGACCAACCCGCCGGTGGAGGGCAGAGGATACAGCTGACCGACCACACAGGGTAAAGCTGTTGCGCCCTCGGTGGCAACGATGTGCTGCAGCAGGGAGCGCCGGTAGCAGAAGATCACGCCCTGCGGGGCGGGGCCGACGGGCGCATGGCCTACGCTGCGGAAATACTCCAGATGCTCGATCGGCTCGAAGTGGGCGGGCGAGCTGTATTTAGCGGGGTGGCGCGGGAGAGACATAGAATCCTCGCTGGATAAGCCGGGACCACCGACGACAGACGACGACGACCGTTCGCAGCCTGCCCGACCGTGGTCTCTCGTCAGTGGTCGGTCGTCACCCAATCCCCAACCCATTGCCGAACTGCACAACTCGTGCATTTTCAGGCGGCCTTTTTGGCCAAGTCGCCTGGCTCTCTGGCTTTGTGAGGCTCTCGCTGTACGGGCCCTAGATCGCCTGCTCCAGTGCCTCCAGCTTGCGCACGACGCTGTTGATATAGCCGTTGTTCATCGGGCGGAGGAGCGCGAGAGCTTCGCTGATACGTTGACGGGCTCTGGCCTGATCGCCGCGGGCCAACGCCTTATGCGCCAGGTCGAGTTTGGAGGCTGCCTCGTCACGGTGGTCCTCGTCCACGTTGCGTGCTACCGCGATCCGCTCGCGCAGGATCGGCAGATCGCGCAGCGGGTCGGGCGAGGTGTCAGGCGATGCACCCACGGTCGTCGGGCTGTTGATGTTGATAATATCGCCCTTGGCGACGTTGCCGATGCTTACGCCGCCCATCACGGTGGCGCCGCCGAAGTCGATCAGCTTGCTGTTATCCACATTCACCGTGCTGCCCGCGCCCGCGTTGATCGCCGTGGACCCGGCGCCGATGGCCTGCACCACGGTCTGCGGCACTACGCGCACCGGCAGGCCGCTCGCTGGAGCAGCGCTCAACGCACCGCTGCCTGTGCCGAGCGAGCTCGCCACCGGGAAAGGCCCCGCGCTCTGGATCACGGTGAGCACCGGCTCCTGGGCGAAGCCGAGGCGACGCAGCGTCACGTCGCGCACCTGGCGGTAGACGCCATCGGCGAGCTCGTAGAGGCCCACCACCCCATCGGCCGTGCTCGCCGCGCTGCCCTTGAGGGCGTCGATCAGGGCCTGGCCGAAGTAGCTGTGCTGCTCGTCAGGCTGATAGTACGAAAGCTGGCCGGGCTTGCTCGCGGTCAGGATGGCCCGACCCTCGCCGGTGGCCAGGAGCTGGTTGCCGGCCTCGTCGGTCAGTTGCTCGCCGGGGAACAGCCCATCGACCTCGGTGATCCTGCCCTTCAGGCCGAGTTCGCCGCCCACATGGCCAGCGTAGCAAGCGTTGATGATCAGCAGCAGATGGCGGGCAGGAATGTCGCGCAGAGCGCGGGCGAGATCAGCGATCGATAGCCCGGTGCCGCTGGCGATCCGCCCATCGGCGGTGAAGCTGGCATCCGCGGTAGCGAGGGCGTAGGGTCCGTCCGCGCTCTCGGCGCCGTGGCAGGTGAGGTTGATCACGGCCACGCTGTCGGCGGCGCAGCGGTTGGCCAGCCGCCTCAAGGCCGCCAGCACGCCCTCACGGGTGGCCGCGCCGTCGAGCAACAGCTCGGCCTGGCCCTGGCCATAACCGCCGGCGGTGAT
Organism: Chloroflexaceae bacterium; assembly: GCA_034429295.1. Classification (GTDB taxonomy): domain Bacteria; phylum Chloroflexota; class Chloroflexia; order Chloroflexales; family Chloroflexaceae; genus OHK40. Next base: position 327 of record DAOUGF010000784.1, on the reverse strand, counting down.
CAGCGCCTCGTACACACCCTGAGCGTCACGGGCAGCGGTGGGCACAGCCCAGCGGGGATCGCTGTGGGCGCCCACGCCGATCACCAGGGCCTGCCCGCGGGGGAATGGTCGCATGGCTGCTCTCCTCGCTCCTGCTGACGGACTGCTGTGCCTCAAGTATAGCACCAGGGCCCTGCCCCATGCTCCTGCCACCTGCGCGGTGCCTAGTGCTGCGAGCGGGCTCCGCCCCTCGCGCTCCCCGCCGGGCATGTCGGGGCGCTGCCCCGCGCCCCTACCACCTGCACGGTGGGTGTTTTTGCGAGCGGGCTCCGCCCCTCGCGCTCCCCG
>DAOUGF010000783.1:0-8097 GCA_034429295.1 Chloroflexaceae bacterium | reverse complement strand
CCTCGCCCCTGGACCCCAAGCCGGAGGCCAGTGCCGTGCCGCCGCTGATCTGCTATCCCGACTCATCGACGGGCTTGTGCCCTGGCTGAGCGCGGTGGCCCTCGCCCGCTGGTTGCGCCCTGGACGTTCCGGCGTGCCGACGCCAAACTTTCCGGAACCCGGTGTGCGGAGGCAGGTGGCACAACCGATGCACGCACACCACCCCGACCGGAGATCTGCCGCCGGCCGAGGCGGAGGGCTCAGCCTGTCGATCAGACGGGTACGCGGCCAAGTGGTGGCACGGTACGGCCCTCCGGCTTGGGGGTGGTCCGGAGGGGGCAGCCGCCCCCTCCGGCGGGGGTGCAGGGGGCGGAGCCCGCCTGCTAAGGCACGCACCGCCCACCGCGCAGGTGAAGCCCGCGGGGGTGCAGGGGCGGCGGACGCAGTGGCGCGGCGCTGCGGACGCGAGCCCATCTTGTCGCCATTCTGCCGATCGAGTACAATGCCCCCCGCGAATGATGCGGACTGGAGGGGATGAGCTTGAGCGGCACCATCGAGGCGGTGCGCGGTATGCACGACGTGCTGCCTGCGGAGCAGCGCGCGGCAGCGCGGGCCCGAGCGGCGATCGAGACCACGCTCGAGTCCTACGGCTACGTCGCCGTAGATCTGCCGATCATTGAGGCGCGCGATCTCTACCTGCGCAAGCTCGGCGAGGAGCTGGCCGGCAAGGTCTATGAGTTCAGCTTTGGCGGCCGCGAACTGGCCTTGCGCCCGGAGTGGACGGCCTCGGTGCTGCGGGCCTTCGTCGCCCACATGCAGGATCAGCCGCTCCCGCTGCGCCTGAGCTACGCCGGCCCCGTCTTCCGCTATGAGCGCCCCCAACGCCTCACCTACCGCCAGTTCACCCAAGTGGGGGTTGAGCTGGTGGGCGGCCCGGCCCCGCGCGCCGACGCCGAGATCCTCGCCCTGGCCTGTGCCGGCCTTGATGCGGCAGGCGCGAGCGAGTACACCGTGCGCGTGGGCCATGTGGGCCTGCTGCGGGAGCTGCTGGCCGGGCTTGGCCTGGCCGAGCGCACCCAAGGCGCGCTGATCTGGGGGATGGAGCGTATGCGTGCCGAGGGCGCCGATGCCGTGCGGGCGCGCCTGCGGGAAGGCGAGCCGCCCCACGGCCTGGAGCTGCCCCCCGGCCTCGACGATGAGCAGGCCACGAACTGGCTGCTCAGTACGCTGGAGGCGATGCAGATCGAGCTGAGCACCGGCACGCGCCCACCCGAGCAGGTGGTCGCCCGCCTGCTGCGCAAGCTGCGGCGCCGCGACGAGCAGCCCGCTGTCGAGCGGGCGATCGACCTGCTGGAGCGGCTCAGCGCCATCCGCGGCCCCGCCAACGCCGCGCTGCCGGCCGTCGCTGCGCTGCTCGAAGCCGCCGGGCTGCAACCCGCCGCCTACGACGAGCTGCGCTCCATCCTCGACCTCATGCCGGCCCACAACCTCGACCCGGCCCGGATCGAGATCGACTTCGGCCTTGGCCGCGGGCTGCACTACTACACCGGCATGATCTTCGAGATCTACGACACCACCGGCATGCAGCTCTGCGGCGGAGGCCGCTACGACGACCTGGTGGCTGCCTTGGGCGGCCGCGGCGCCGTGCCCGCCGTGGGCTTCGCCTACGGTCTCGAACGGGTAGCAGCCGCCGCCCGCCCCGAGCCCTCCCCGCCGCGCCGCACCGCCGTCGTGGCGCCCGTGGCCGACACCGACTACGCCTACGCCCAGGAGGTGGCCCGCCGCCTGCGGGCCCACGGCCTCATCGCCACGATCGACGTGCGGGGTCGCCCGCTGGCCAAGATCCTGAGCGACGCCGCCCGCCGCGGCGTCGAGTACGTCGCTATCGTCGGCATCGAGGAACGCCAAAGCCGTCGCCTTGTCTGGCGCGACCTCGCCCGGCGCGATGAGCGCCGCATCCCCATCGATGAGATAGACACCTTATGACAGATCTTCTCTGGGGCCGCTACAGCGAACTGCGGCCCGGCGAGTTGGCCGCGATCCGTGAGCGCACGCCTGTGGCCTACCTACCCTGGGGCGGCCTCAGCTGGCACGGCCCCCACCTTCCACTCGGCCTCGACACGATCGTCGCCGAGGCCGTGGCCGAGCGAGCCTGCCGCCGCACCGGCGGTGTGCTGCTGCCCACCACCGCCTGGAACCTCGCCGCCGCCCCCCACGACGACTCGCTCGGGCTCCCCGCCGGCACCCTCCGCGCCATCCTCGACGACAGCCTCGCCGCCCTCGCCCGCGGCGGTTGGCAGGTGGCCGTCGTGGTCAGCGGCCACTACACCCCTGGTGGCGACATGCTGCTGATCGCCGCCGCTCGCGAGGCTATCGCCCGCCACGGCCTGCTCGCCCTGGCCGTCCCGCCTCTCGGCCTGGTGGACGACGAGATGCTCGACCACGGCGCCCTCTGGGAGAGCTCGGTGCTCCTCGCCCTACGTCCCGATCTGGCCGACCTCGACGCCCTCGGCGGCGGACCGCTCCGCGCCGGCCACAGCGGCGTGGTGGGCCGCGATCCCCGCGACACCGCGTCGGCCTCGCTCGGCCTCAGTGCCCTCAACCTCGCTGTCGAGCGCCTGACGATCGCCGTGCGCGAGCTGCTCACCCACCGCGACCCCGCCCCGCTCCACGCCCTCTACGCGGAGCGCGCTGAGCGCCACCAGGCCTTCATCGCCCGCTACGGCGACGACCCCGAGGCCGCCACGCTGGCATGGTGGGCCGAACTGACCCGCAATCAGTAGGGCACGCCCATGCTCCGCTTCGCCATCCCTTCCAAAGGCTCCGGCTACGACGCCTCCCTCGCCCTGTTAGAGAGCTGCGGCCTGCGGGTGGTGCGGGCCAACCCACGCCAGTACACCGCCGCCCTGCGAGGCCTCCCCGGCGTCGAGGTGCTGCTCCATCGTCCCGCCGATATCGTCGAGAAGGTGGCCGCCGGCACGATCGACATCGGCATCACAGGCTACGATCTGGTGGCCGAGCTGCGTGGCGATGACGACAACCTGCTGCTAATCTTCGACGATCTCGGCTTCTGGCAGGTCGAACTGGTCATCGCCGTGCCCCAGGGCTGGGTGGATGTGAGCGCCTGGGAGGATCTGGCCGACCTCGCCGTGGAGCTGCGTAGCCAAGGCCGCCGCCTGCGTATCGCCACCAAATACCCGGAGACAGTGCGCCGCTTCTGCTTCAGCCAGGGCATCAACTACTTCGAGCTAGTGGACTCCCAAGGCGCCACCGAGGCCGCCCCCGGCCTCGGCTACGCCGACATTATCGCCGACATCACCGAGACGGGCACGGCCATCCGCGACAACAAGCTGAAGATCGTCGGCGGGCCTATCCTGCGCTCCCAAGCCGTGATGGTGGGCAGCCGGCGGACGCTGCGGGGCGATACGGCCAGGCTGGCGCTGGTGCGGCAGCTGCTCGAGCAGATCGAGGCCCGCCGCCGCGGCCGGCTCTTCTACTCGCTCACCGCCAACCTGCCCGGCGAGAGCGTCGAGAGCGTGGGCCGGCGGGTGACGGCCCGCCAGGAACTCGCCGGGCTCCAGGGACCGACGATCGCCCCCGTCTGGAGCAAGTACGCCGCCGCAGGCTCCGGGCCTCAGTGGTACGCTGTGAATGTGGTGGTGCCCCAGGAAGAGCTGCTCCCCGCCGTCGATCACCTCCGCAGCGTCGGCGCCGTCAGCATCAGCACGCTGCAGGTGCAACACGTCTTCAAGGCTGAGAGCGAGGCCTATGCACGCTTGCTCGCCGCGCTCGGCCCGTGACAAGGTGACAAGGAGACCGCCTTCGCGTCGCTCAGGCTAGGGGACAAGGTGATACCTATCGGTACCGTCAGGTCGTCCCCTTGTCACCGTATCGCCCGTCACTCTGGAGGAACGAAATAATGACCGATGCTTACGCCGCGTCCGGCGTTGACATTGCCGCGGCCACGCGGGCCAAGGAGCTGATGGCCGCCGCGGTGCGCGCGACCCACGGGCCCTCCGTGCTGGCCGGCATGGGCGCCTTCGGCGGCTGCTTCGACGCGCAAGGCCTCAAGGATCTCGCCGCGCCGGTGCTGGTGAGCAGCGCCGACGGCGTGGGCACAAAAACCCTGGTGGCCTCAGCCCTTGGCCGCTACGATACGGTGGGCCAGGATCTGGTGAACCACTGTGTGAACGATATCCTCGTGCAGGGCGCCAGGCCGCTCTTCTTCCTCGATTACCTGGCGGCCGCCAGGCTCGACCCCGAGCAGGCCGCCGCGATCGTCAGTGGGGTGGCGGCCGCCTGCCGCGCCATCGGCTGCGCCCTGCTCGGCGGCGAAACGGCCGAGATGCCTGATGTGTACGCCCCCGGCGCCTTCGACCTCGCTGGCACGATCGTCGGCGTGGTTGAGCGCGAGGCCATGCTGCCCCGCCCCGACATCGCCCCTGGCGACGCCGTGATCGCCCTCTCCTCCACCGGCCTGCACACCAACGGCTACTCGCTCGCCCGCCGCATCGCCGCCCAAGTGGGATACGACGCCCGCCCGCCCATCCTCGGCGGGCAGACGCTGGGCGAGGCGCTGCTGGCGATCCACCGCTGCTATCTGTCCGAGGTTGAAGCGCTGCGGGCCGCCGCGCCCATCAAAGCGTTGGCCCACATCACCGGCGGCGGCCTCTTCGACAATCTGCCGCGCGCCCTGCCCGCCGGCCTCGGCGCCACGATCGAGCGCGGCAGCTGGCCCATCCCGCCCATCTGCGCCTACCTTGTGGAGCAGGGCGGGCTGCCCGAGCAGGAAGCCTTCCACACATTCAACATGGGGCTCGGCATGCTGGCCGTGCTCCCTGCAGCCGCCGTCGGCGACGCACTCGCCGCCCTCCCTGAGGCGCACCGGGTGGGGACGATCGTAGCGGGCGAAGGCGTGAGGTTGATATGAGCGCCCTCTCCTTCACCTCGGCCGCCGGCCTCTCCCTCGAGGCTCTCGCCGAGCTCTTCACCCGCTCGTTCGCCGACTACTTCTATCCCGGCATTACGTCAGCCCAAACGCTCGCGCGGCGGGTGGCGAGCGAGAATATCGATCTGCTGCGCTCGGTGGTGCTACGGGTGGACGACGAGCCTGCCGGCGTGGCGCTGCTGGCCCGGCGCGGCGAGCGTTCCTGGTGCGGCGGCTTCGGCGTGACGCTGCCTCACCGCGGCAAAGGGTACGCCCATGCCCTCGCCCAAGCGCTGATCGAGGAAGCCCGCGAGGCGGGCGCCGAGCGCTTCAGCCTGGAGGTGCTCACCCGCAACGAGCGCGCCCTGCGGGTCTACGAGCGCGCCGGCCTCAAGATCGTCCGCCGCCTGCTGATCCTCAGCTGGCGCCCTGACGACTCCGGCGGCCCCACCACGCCGGATAGGCTGGAGGAGGCGGACCCTGCGGAGCTCGTGCTCGGCCAGTTCGCCGCGCTCCACCCCGTACCCGCCGCCTGGCAACGGGAGCCGGCGGCGCTGCTCGCCCTCCCTGAGCTACGAGGATTGGCCCTGCGGGAGGGCGGCACCACCCTGGCCTACGCCATCGTCCAGGGCGAAGGAGCGCTCCGGCTGCAGGATTTCGGGGCGCGGGACGCGACCTCCGCCGCCCGACTGATCGCCGCGCTGCAGGCTCAGGCCGGCGGCATCACCAGCGTCAATGAGCCGGCCGAGAGCCCGCTGACGCCCGCCTTCCTCCGCGCCGGCTTCCTCGTGGCCGACGAGCAGCACGAGATGACGATGGAGCTGTAGCGAAGGCAGAGCTGCGAAGCGAGAAGAGCAAACCGATAAAGGGACTAACCTGATCAGGAGGTGTGATGCAGCTCGGGCCGAAGCTTACTGAAGGCAAGACCAAGATCGTCTACGCCCACCCTGAGGATCGGGAGTTGGTGGTGCTGTTCCATAAGGATGGCATCACGGCGGGCGACGGCGCGCGGCGCAACGAGATCCCCGGCAAGGGCGAGCTCGCCGGCCGCACCACCGCCAATGTCTTTCGACTGCTCGGCGCTGCGGGCATCGCCACGCACTTTGTGGCGGCGCCGGAGCCCGCCCTGACGGTTGTGCGGCGCTGTACGATGATCCCGCTGGAGGTGGTGACGCGCCGCCTCGCCACGGGCTCTTACCTGCGCCGCAACCCCGAGATCGCCGAGGGGACGCGCTTCGAGCCGCCCCTGGTCGAGTTCTTCCTCAAGGACGACGCCGCCCACGACCCGCTGATCAGCGTGCCGGAGATCATCGCCCGCAACCTCGCCACGGCCGCCGAGGTGGAGCAGATGATAGCGGTGGCCCGCCGGGCCTTCGCCGCCATCGAGCAGGCTTGGGCCGCTCAAGATGTGACCCTGGCCGACCTCAAGATCGAGTTCGGGCGCGGCGCGGCCGCCGAGCTGCTCGTGGCCGATGTGATCGATAACGACTCGTGGCGGATCTGGCCGGCCGGCGACAAGAGCCGCATGCTCGATAAGCAGGTCTACCGCGACGCCACGGCCGTGGACGACGCTCTACTCGCCGATATCTACGCCCGCTACGAGCTAGTGGCTGAGCTCACCGACGCGTTCGGGAGGCCCGAGGCGTGAGCGTGTGACGGCGGTGCTCACACTCCACGGCCCTCACGCCTCAGCGAGTGAGCACCACCACCGTCTCGATATGGGGCGTCTGCGGGAAGAGGTCGATCGGCTGGATGCGCTCGAGCACATAACCAGCGCGCAGCAGCGCCCCGAGGTCGCGCCCGAGGATGCCCGGGTGGCACGAGACGTAGACGATGCGCGGCGGGGCGAGGCGGGCCAGCTCCTCCAGCACAGCGGGGTGACAGCCGCGGCGCGGCGGGTCGAGGAGTGCGCCATCGAAGCCAGGCTCGAGGCCGGGCAGAGCTCGCTCCACGGGCGCCTGCACGAAACTCACGCCGGCGATCTCGTTCAGCGCCGCGCTGCGCTCGCCGTCGGCGACGGCGCTGGGGTGCTCCTCGACGGCGATCACAGTGGCGCCGTCGGCGGCGAAGGGCAGCCCGAAGGTGCCCACGCCGCTGTAAAGGTCGAGCAGGCGCACGCCGGGTGCGGGGCGCAGCGCCTCGCGTGCGAGGGCGATCATGCGCTCGGCTTGGGCGGCGTTAGCCTGAAAGAAACTCTCCGGGCCGAGCTCGTAGACGACGCCACCGAGCTCGTCGTGGAGCGTGCCTACGCCGGCGACCACGCCACCCTTCCGCCCACGGCCTCGCTCCACTAGCACGCCCGCCAGCGACTGCACGCGCGCCCGCCAAGCGGCGGCGAGCAGCTCGACCGCGCCGGGGTCGGCCTCCTCGGCCGGGCGCAGCGCGGCGATGCTGTAGCCGTAGGCAGCGCTCGCCCGTAGCGTCACCTCCTCGAGCAGCCCGGGCGGCGCGACGGACCGCAGGCCGGCGAGGGCCTCGTTGAGCGGCGGCAGCAGCAGCGGGTCGCTGGGAAGATCTACCACCTGCCGGGTGCCGGCCGCGTAGTAGCCGATGCGGCCGTCATCGACGTGCATGCGGGCGCTGTTGCGGTATCCCCACCGGTGAGGAGCCGCGATCATCGGTGCGAGCGGCACATCGCTCATACCGGCGAACTTGGCGAGCTGTTCCCGGAGGATCTGCTCCTTGAAGCGGAGCTGGGCGCCGTACTCGATATGCTGCCAGGGGGCGTGGGCATCGGCCTCGAGGAGCGAGGGCACCCGCTCGGGCGCCTGCTCGAGCAGCTCGGTCACCACACCGCGCACAAAGTTCGCGCGGCGCTCCACAACGGCGATGCGTACCCGCTCGCCGGGGAGGCCGCCGCGAGCGAAGACGACCATCCCGTCGATGCGGCCAACGCCGTCGCCGCCTTGGGCCATGGAGTCGACAGTGAGCTCGAGCTGTTCGGTATCGTTCATCGGGCTATTGTAGCCGGGATGGCGGGGAGGTCAAATACGGGGCGCCGCCCCGTGCCCCGGTGTGGAGCCGCCCCCTCTCGGGGCGTTGCCCGGTAGCAGTACCACCTGCGCGGTGCGTGCGCATGCAGGCGGGCTCCGCCCCCTGCACCCCCGCCGGAGTGGGCGGCTGCCCCCTCCGGACCACCCCCAAGCCCGAAGGCTGTGCTGTGCCTCCGCCCGGCGGCGTACCCATCTCAT
>DAOUGF010000782.1:0-1655 GCA_034429295.1 Chloroflexaceae bacterium | reverse complement strand
CCGCTCTGCCCGTCGGTCCAGACCCGCGCGATCTCCTTCGCCGCGATGCGGTAGCGGGGAATGTAGAGGCCGTAGCCGGCCAGGCCGACGGGACGAGTTGGTTTCATCATGCTCTGTCGCTTTCAATGCTGGAGAATGGGGAAACGGGGCACAAGGGGAGTCTGCGGTGGCGCCGCCAGGCGTCCCCTTGCCCCTTTGCCCGAATTGTCCCTGTATCCGCGCTAGCCTCGCAGCTCCGCCACTAACTCCTCGGCGCGGGCGGGCTTGATGTTGCGCTCCTCGACCATGCGGCGGGCCACCTCGTCTACCAGCGGGCCGTAGGCCCCGGCGGCCATCGCGATCTGGCGGGCGTGGAGGCCCATATGGCCCTGGTTGATGCCCTCGCAGGCCAGGGCGCGCATGGCGGCGAGATTGCTGGCGAGGCCGGCACAGACCGCGATCTCGGCGAGCTGGGCAGCCGACGTGACACCCAGGAGCTTGAGCGCCGTCTGGGCGGCCGGGTGGACCTTGGTGGCCCCGCCGACGATGCCGACGGCCATGGGCAACTCCAGCGTGCCCACCAGATTGCCCTGCTCGTCCCGCTCCCAGACGCTGAGGGAGGTGTACTGGCCGGAGCGAGCGGCGTAGGCGTGGGCGCCGGCCTCGATCGCCCGCCAGTCGTTGCCCGTGGCGACGATCACCGGGTCGATGCCGTTGAGGATGCCCTTGTTATGGGTCGTGGCCCGATACGGGTCCACGGCAGCGAACGCATAGGCCCACATAATCCCCTCGGCGACCTCCTCGCCCTTCAGGCCGTCGCGCTCGAGCGCCTTCAGGGGGACGACGCAGCGGGCGCGAGCGAGGCGCCGGTCGCTCAGGTTAGAGAGGATGCGCAGGTAGACGCGCCCGCGGGTAATCTGCTCCAGCAGCGGCGCCACGGCCTCGCACATCGTGTTGATCGCGTTGGCGCCCATAGCGTCGCGGCAGTCAATGATCAGGTGGACCACCAGCATGGGGCCCATTGGGCTCGTGGGGTGAATATGCACTTCCACATCGCGGGCGCCGCCGCCGAGCGCCACCAGGGAGCGGCTTTGGGCGTTGGCCGTCTGCAGCAACTCCTCCTTGCGGGCGAGGATATCGTGGCGGGCGCTGTGGGGCGCCGTCACGCCGACGATCTGCACCTGGCCGATCATGAGCGGCTCTGTGCTGCTGGCCTCGAAGCCGCCGCCCTCGCGGACCATCTTCGCCGCATAGCTGGCGCCGGCCACGATCGAAGGCTCCTCAACCACCATGGGGATCAGGTAGTCGCGCCCATTGATCTGGAAGTTGGTCGCGATTCCCAAGGGCAGGTTGAAGGTGCCGATCACGTTCTCGATCATCTTGTCGGCACGCTCGACGCTGAGAATGCCCTGGCCTCCGTGGAGGGTTCGGATGTCCTCCTCGCCCAGCCCATCGAACGACTTCACCATCTGCAGTCGCTCGAAGGGGTTGAGCTGGTAGAAGCCCTGGAGTCGCGAATTCTTCGTTCCCATCGACGCTCGAACCTCCGCTTGTGAGACGAAGCACAAACCTGTTGTTGTCTTTATCTTACCACTGCGCCGCTTCCAGGAGCCGGAAAAAGACTGTCAAAACCTATCACGACGCTTTCTCAGCCTCCCATGTTCAGCTTGGGAGCC
>DAOUGF010000781.1:0-2869 GCA_034429295.1 Chloroflexaceae bacterium | reverse complement strand
CACCGTGCTTGGCCAGGGCTCAAGCCCGTCGCTGAGACGAGGTAGCAGATCAGCGGCGGCACGGCACTGGCCTCCTGCTTGGGGTCCAGGGGCGATGCCCCTGGCGCGGGGGGTGTCGGGGGGCGCGCGTGCGCCCCCTGACAAAACTGGCGGGGCGCCAGCCCCACATCGAGGGCGTGTTATAGTGGTACGGCGGGACGCAGCCGGACCGCGTCCGCGCGCCAGGGGAGGAGTCATGAGCGCTAGTCAGCTGTCGTTGTCGGGCTATCTTACTCGTCACCAAACGCCAGCCGGGCCCCGCTGGGCGCTGGATGGGCGTTACCTACCGGAGTCGCTCACCCTTGCCGAGCTACTGGTGTTGCCGGCGGCCTCTATGGCGCAGGCGCTCCAGCAGGCCACTCCCGGCGACGAGGCGGAGGGCCCGCTGCTCGCGCCGATCGAGCCGGAGCAGGAGGTGTGGGCCAGCGGCGTCACTTACCTGCGCAGCCGCGATGCCCGCGAGGCTGAGTCCTCGGCTCGCGATGTGTACTCAAGGGTCTACGACGCGGAGCGGCCCGAGCTGTTCTTCAAAGCGATCGGCCGGCGGGTCATCGGGCCGGGCGGGACAGTCTGTATCCGTCATGACAGCAGCTGGGATGTCCCTGAACCCGAGATCGTGCTGGTGGTGAACAGCGCGATGGAGATCGTCGGCTATTGCGCCGGGAACGATATGTCGTCGCGCTCGATCGAGGGCGAAAACCCGCTCTACCTGCCGCAGGCCAAATCCTACGACGGCTCCTGCGCCGTTGGCCCCGGCATCAAGCTCGCCCCGGTCGAGGCGATGGGCGAGCTCACGGTGCGCCTGCAGATCTGGCGCGGGGGCGAGCTAGTTTTCGCCGGCGAGAGCAGTGCGGCCCAAATGCGGCGCCGCTTCAGCGAGCTGGTGGAGTATCTCGGCAGGGCGCTCAGCTTCCCCTGGGGCGCTCTGCTGATGACCGGCACCGGGATCGTGCCGCCTGAGTCGTTCACGCTGCAGGCCGGTGACCGCGTGCAGATCCAGGTGGGTGAGCTGGAACTGGTGAACGATGTGCAGCTCACCAGGCCAAGGTGACAAGGTGACAAGGTGACAACCTGACGGTGCCGATAGGTGTCACCACCTCACCTTGTCACCTTGTCACCGATAGCGAGGTGCTGATATGTCCGATACGCCGGCATTTGTACTGATCGATGGTAGCTGGCGGCCCAGTCGCGCCAGCGAGTTCTTTCAGGCGGAGAACCCTGCCTTGGGTGAGCCGCTGCCCGAGCGCTACCCGATCTCCCCTCGCGAGGAAGTGGTGGCCGCTGTAGAGGCCGCCGCCGCGGCCGTCGAGGCGCTGTGGACGACCGAAGGCGAGGCGGTGGCCCGCTTTCTCGAGGGGTTCGCCGACGGGATCGAGGGCCGCCGCGAGGAGTTGGTGGCGCTGGCCCACGCCGAGACTGGCCTGCCCAAGACGCCCCGGCTGGCGGAGGTTGAACTGCCGCGGACGACCGATCAGCTGCGGCAGGCGGCCCAAGCGGCGCGCAGCGGCGTCTGGCGGAGCCCGATCCGCGACGAGGCGCGGGGCATCTACTCGATGCGCGCGCCCCTCGGCGGCCCTGTGGTGATCATGGGGCCGAACAACTTCCCCTTCGCTTTCAACTCGGCGGCCGGCGGCGACTTCGCGGCGGCGATCGCGGCCCACAACCCGGTGATCGTCAAGGCGCACCCTGGCCATCCCGGCACGACCAGGCTGCTCGCGGAGCTTGCCCACGAGGCTGCCCGCTCCGCCGGGCTGCACCCGGCCACAGTGCAGCTGCTCTACCACATGGCGCCCGAGGTTGGCCTTGAGCTGGTTGCCCACCCGCTCGTGGGCGCCGTGGCCTTCACGGGTAGCCGCCGCGCCGGGCTGGCGCTGAAGGCGGCGGCCGACAAGGCGGGCAAGCCGATCTACCTGGAGCTGTCGAGCGTCAACCCTGTGCTGCTGCTGGAGGGGGCGCTCGAGGAGCGAGGCGATGCCATCGCCGATGAGTTCTTCAGCTCCTGTACCCTCGGCGCTGGCCAGTTCTGCACGAATCCCGGGTTTGTTATTGTGCCCGATGGTCCGGCCGGCCAGCGCTTTATCGAGCGGGCCCGCGAGCGCTTCACGGCTGCAGAGCCGGGCGTGTTGCTCGCGCGCGGCGTGCGCGACGGGTTGGTGGAGGCGGTCGCCCACCTGCGGGAGCACGGGGCGACGCTGCTCTGCGGCGGCGAGCCTGTGGACGGCCCGGGCTACCGCTTCGCCAACACGCTGCTCCAAGTCTCCGGCGAGCGCTTCCTGGAGGAGCCACACGAGTTACAGCGCGAGGCGTTCGGCCCGGTGGCGCTGCTGGTGATTGTGCGCGATGCCGCGCAGGCGGCGGCGGTGGTGTCTAGGCTGGAGGGCAGCCTGACGGGGACGATCTACTCGTCGGAGCGCGGTGCTGACGAGGCGGCTTACGCCGCGCTCGAGCCGCTGCTGCGGCGCCGCGTCGGGCGGCTGCTCAACGACAAGATGCCCACGGGCGTGGCAGTGAGCCCCGCGATGAATCACGGCGGGCCATACCCCTCCACCGGGCACCCCGGCTTCACAGCGGTAGGCATCCCGGCGAGCATCGTGCGCTTCACGGCGCTGCACTGCTACGACAACGTGCGCCCCGAGCGCCTGCCGCCGGCCCTGCGGGGTTAGTGTCCGTACAGCGTAGTCCGTAGTCCGCTATCCGTACCGCGACGGCAGCACTGGACAGCTTCGCCGCAGCATGTCCGGCGCTGCCGTCCCACTGGTACTGCCACTCCCGCTCTCGGCGCAGAGGGGCATGCAGCGATGGCATGCGGACTGAGGCGGCCGTCGGCTTT
>DAOUGF010000780.1:0-7589 GCA_034429295.1 Chloroflexaceae bacterium | reverse complement strand
GAGGATGCCTGCGGGATTCGACAGTTCCGCCGCAGAAGGTCCGGCGCTGACGGCTCGCTGGTACTGCTAAACCCGCTCTCGGCGCCGAGGGGCATGCAGCGATAGCTCCCTCGGCGCTGGCGAGCGTCGGCTTTGGGGTTTCCAAAGGGGGCGAGGCCCCCTTTGGCTGGGAGCGCGAGGGGCAGAGCCCGCTCGCAATACCACTCACCGTGCAGGCGGTATGGGCATGGGGCATCGTCCAAGAAAGCCCAGTACCCAGAGAGGGCAAGCGCCCCCTTGCTGCCCGCCTCTAAACCCGCTCGGGGAGAGGGGTAGCCGGCCTCGATGGGTGCCTGCGGCTCATGGCGCCCAGGAAAGCCCCGAGTCGCCGTCGAGCCCCAAGCCGGTCGTGAGCCGGCGCGGCGGTGAGACCTCCAGCGCGCCAGCCTCGCCGAGCGACAGGTCGGTTAGCCAGAGATCGAAGCCCCTCTCGCCGGGCGCCACGCCGAGAAAGGCGAGCTGCGCGCCGTCGGGTGAGAAGGCCGGCGCGCGAGCAGCACCATGGTTGGTGAGCCGCTGCGGCGTGCCGCCCTCGACCGGCAGGAGAAAGATATCGGTGCGATCGCCATCTCGGGCCGCAAAGGCAAGCCAGCGCCCATCAGGCGAGAAGGCCGGATCATAGCTGGGCAGAGGCGCGCCGGGGAAGGGTTCCGCGGCGCCGCCGTTCAGCCCCAGCCGATAGAGCTGCTGCTGCCCCTGCGGGCCCATCCCGGCCCTGGTGAAGACGATCATCGAGCCGTCAGGCCCTACCGCGCTCCGCCCGATCTGCGCCGTGTCATCGGCGTAGAGCGGCAGCGGATCGCCGGGCGTCGTCGGCACAAGGGCGAGCCCGAGGTTATAGTCCGCCGGCGGGTCGCCGGCCGGCGGCCGAGGCTGGGCGGCCACCACGATACTCCCGGCCGTCGGCGTCCACGCCGGGTAGAAGACCCAGCGGCTCGCATAGACGCGCTCGATGCTGTTGGGCGGCGCGTCGGTGCCGTTCGTCGTGAGCTGGGCGAGCGGCGCGCCTCGCGCATCGGCGAGCAGCAAGTCGCTGAAGCTGTTGGAGCGGGCGATATAGGCGATCCGCTCGCCCTCCGGCGACCATGCTGGCTGAAAGGCCTCGCCAGCGCCCAGCAGCGGGCGCGCCTCGCGCCCCTGCCACTGCCAGATCACCCCTTGGCGCACAAAGAGCAGGCGCCCCGGTAGGGTTTCGCCGCGCACCGGCGCGCTCTCACCCGCCGATGGCGCCGTAGGCGTCACAGCCACCTCCTCGCCCCGCCCGCAGGCACCGAGGAGGGTGAGCGCCACGAGCGCTATCAGCAGCGCACGAGCGCGCCGGACAAGGCCCATAGATCCTTCTCTCACACACGCGGCGTCGCTGGACAGCAGAGGGCGCTACTCCCCCGCATCCAGCGAGATAACTAGAAACGAATCGATCTCCGTCACAGGCTTGAGTTGCGGAAACTGGGCGAGGCGGCGCTCAACCTCGGACCACTCAGGGGCGCGCCAGCCATTATACTGGCTCTTATCCAGGATGAGATACTTGAGGCCGCGCCAGCGCAGATACTCGACGGAGGTAGCGCTGGGGAAGTCGAGCGCCATCGCTGCAAAATCCTCGTACGCCCGCGGCAGATGGGCAGCGTGGATATAGGCCGGCATCTGTTTGCCGTGAAAGAGCGAGCCGAAGATGGCGAGATCGTTGAGCAGCGGCTTGTCCACGGGGAGAAAGGCCACGGCGAAATCGCCCTCTTGCGTGGCGAGCCAGCGCTCGACGGGGCGCGGCTGAAGCAGCGACGCCGGCAGCCTACCCGGCAGCAGGTCAACCAGCAGGAGCAGCATCAGGAGGGCGCCGAGCGCCACAGCCCTCGCGCCCTGCACGCGCCGAAGGAGATACTGGACGCCGTACGCCGACAACATGGCGACGAAGAAGATGGTGATAACGCCGAAGCGCGACCAGACGCGCATGATGCTCACCAGCGGCAGCTGGGCGAGATAGTATGCAGGCAGCCAGATCGGGTTGTTGCGGCTCACCGGCTCATTGTTGATCCAGAGGTCGGTGCCGAGGGCGAAGATGGCGCCAGAAAGCGCGGTAAGCGCCCAGGCCAATAGGCGCCTCCGCTCCCCCGGCTGCCGGTACAGATGGTAGGCCCCCACGACGGCCAGCGCCAATGCCACCATCCCCAGGTAGAGAGCCTTCTCAGCGGCGTATGGCTCATGCCGCAGGGCCGCAACAGCCTCGCCCCACAGCGGGTGCATGCTCGATGGCAGGATAAAGTTCACCGGGTCCGCCGACCAGAGCCGGGTGCGCCCGATATCAAAGGGCTCGAAGGCCCCGCTGCCAAGCACGCTGATGTACGGGAGCGAGCCCACCAAGCCACCGAGCAGCACGCTCGCGATGATCCGCCATCCCTGCCCGACGAGGAACTTGAAGTCCGGCAGCACGAAGAAGAGCGTGTAGAGCGCCCCTGTGACGAGAGCGATCACCAACAGGTACTGCGACGAGCCGGCGACGAGCAGCGTCGCCAGCCCCAGCAGCCAGAGGCTCAACTCCCGCGTCTCCTTGCGGCGAACACAGCGGTCCAGCGCCCAGAAGAAGAGCGGAAGCATCTGGGTTGAAACCATGTTCGCGTGGTTGAGGCTGCGGAAGATGCGGAACGGGCTGAGCATGAACGCTGTGCCGGCGAACAGCGCAGCGAAGCGGTTGCCGGTCAGGCTCCGCGCCCACAGGTAGGTGAAGTAGCCGGAGAGCAGGTGGCTGAGAAAGATCGCGGCGTTGTAGCCGAACACCGGCCCCAAGGCCAGCGTCGCCGGCGCGACGAGCAGAAAGCTGATGTACGGCGAGTCGTTTGAGGCGAGGGCGAGATCATCGGGATAGTTGAGGCGCGGATCGACGAATGGCGACTCGCCCAACAAGAGCGATTGGGCCGACCACCCCGCCATATAGACGTAGTGCACATTATCGTCGAGCACGCCGAGGATGGTGTTCCTTGGGTCGGGGAGTATCGGGAAGACGGCAAAGAGCGCCACCAGGAGATACCACACAAGGACAAGGGCATCTCGCCTCAGGATGCGAAGCAGCGACGCCGCCGCCTTCTTGATCGCATCAAGAGAAGGGTTAAGAGAGCCTCTTACCGTATCACTGTTGGAGAGCATACGTCCCACTAACCTTCCATCCCGCCGGAGCACCCGCCAGCTCAAAGGGAGGAGAGATGCCCCCGGGCTCGACGCCCCCTCGTCGTCTAGCGCCGGAAGAGCCAGCCGAAGATGCTCGGGGCGAGACGGCGGGGACGGACGAGGTCGCCGGCTGGCTGCTGCACCAAGTTCTCGGGCAGGTCGGCGGGGAGCAGGGCGCGAAGGGCGCCGGGCACCACCTCGAAGCTCATCGGGGTGACGCCGATCGGGTCGCCATCCACCTGCACGGGCAAGGGCGGACGGGCCTCGATCTGCAGCGAGCGGGCGCGATAGTATTCGATCTCGGGGTCGCGGCTCTGGCGCCGCCTGAGGATGGCGATCAGGCGACGGACGGCGCTCAGGCCGTTATCGCCCTTGATCACACAGATATCGAGCAAGCCATCGTCGATGCTGGCGTGGTGAGTGATCTTGACCAGGCCGCCATAGAGCTGGCTATTGCCGACGACCACCATCAGGACGCGGCGGCGCAGGGCCCGGCCATCGAGCACGAGGCGGGCGCGAGCGCTACGCAGGTTGAAGGTATGCTCGATGCCGCGGAAGACATAGGCCAGGGCGCCAAAGCGACGCTTCTCCTGGGCGCCGACGCCGGCGGTGATGGCCGCGTCGAAGCCGATGCCGGCCATCAGCAGGAAGTAGCGCCCCCCGGCCCGGCCGAGGTCGATTGGACGAGCCTGCCAGCTAAGCAGGGCCTCGGCCGCCTGGCGTGGTTGCAGCGGGAGTCGCAGCTCGCGGGCCCAGACATTCATGGTGCCGAGGGGCAAGGGGGCGAGGGCGGTGGCGCTGCCAGCCAACCCATTGATCACCTCGTTGATGGTGCCGTCGCCGCCGGCCGCCACCACCAGCTCATAGCCTTGGCTAGCCGCCTGCTCCGCGAGGCGTCGCCCGTCGCCGGCCTCGCGCGTTGGCTCGAGATCGACGTGCCAGCCCGCCTCGCGCCACACAGCCGCGGCCGCATCGAGCTCGCGCTCAAGGGCCTCTGCTTGGCCCGCCTGCGGGTTGAAGATGAGCATTGTTCGCATAACGACGCCATGAATGACGGCAAAAGAGCGGAGGCAGTATACCACACAGCCGGCCGGCCTCAGTGTGGAGCGCGGGGTGGTACAATACCAGCCACGCCCGCGAGCAGGAAGGAGCCATCAGGATGGCCACGACGCCTCAGCACACCCAGCCACCGACACTGACGCCGCAACAGCAGACGCCGGCGGAGCGCCCATCCGCCGCGACGACGGCCGCCGCCTGTCGCCCAGCCCATGACGAGACGGCCTGCCCGGCCTGCGGCGCCACGATGCATCTCTGGGCAAACTACTATCGCTGCCGGACGTGCGGGTTTAAGGAGAGTTGCTGCTTTTAGGGGTGGGGACAGGGCCCAGGGGGGCAGGGAGGGCAATAGCCCAAGGGGTTTTATGGCTTCACAGAGCCATATAATCGCCTCGCACCCTCGCACTCTGCCTCCTGTCTGCTCGGTTGACACCCATAGCAGCTTGCGGTACCATACGCGCTACGCCGCGTTCCGGATGATGACCGCGACGCGTTAGAGCGGCGCGTATCGGCCATACCAGTGGGCGGAAACAGTATGCAAGCGCATGTCGAACAGTTCCTGGCGCACATGGCAAGCGAGCGCGGCATGTCGGCCAACACCACGGCCGCTTACCGCACCGACCTTGACCAGCTCTGCGCATACTTGCGCGATCAAGCGGTAAGCGATTGGTCGGAAGTCAGCCACGAGCATGTGCTCGGCTTCATGATCTTCCTGCGCGAGCGCCGCTACGCCAACTCAACGGTGGCCCGTCGCACCGCCGCGATCAAATCTTTTTTCAGCTACCTCCTCAGCCAACAGCTGATTACCAGCGATCCCACCGAGCAGATCGACTCGCCCAAGGTGGATCGCTACCCGCCGAAGGCGATCTCGCCCCATCAGGTTGATGAGCTGCTGGAGCTGCCGCTGCGCTCCTCCACGCCGGAGGGCCTGCGTGATAAGGCCATGCTCGAGCTGCTCTACGCCACCGGGCTGCGGGTGAGCGAGTTGGTGGCCCTGAACTGCGACGACATCGCTCTTGAGCAGAGCACCCTACGCTGCGTCGGTAAAGGCGGCAGAGAGCGGGTGCTGCCCCTCGGCGACACAGCCGTCACTTCGCTCGAGGAGTATCTTGATACGGCCCGTGGCCAGCTGGCCCGCAACAGCGATGAGCCCACCGACGCGCTTTTCCTCAACCATCGCGGCAAGCGCCTCGCCCGGCAGGGCTTCTGGCTCATCCTGAAGGGCTACGCCGAGCAGGTGGGGCTGCACGATCTGACGCCCCACACCCTGCGCCATTCCTTCGCCGCCCATATGCTCGGCAACGGCGCGGAGCTGCGGGAGGTGCAGGAGCGGCTCGGCCACGCCTCCCTCTCCACCACCCAGATCTACACCCACCTGCCCAGCAGCCAGCCCAGCCGGCGCCCCTCCGCCGAGCGCCGCAACGGGCGCCATAGCAACGATGTGCATGGCGAGCTCGTGGGCCAGGCGCAGCAGGAAGAGGGTTAGCGGGTCGGGGCGGGCGCTGCCCCGCCCCTAGTCGGTTGCACCGACACGGCTATAGCGGGGGGCTGCCCCACACCCCTTGTCGGTTGCACCGACGCGGCTGTAGCGGGGCGCTGCCCCATACCATTACCACCTGAACGGTGCGTGGTCTTGCGAGCGGGCTCCGCCCCTCGCGCTCCCTGCCAAGGGGGCGGCTGCCCCCTTGGAACCCCCGAAGCCGACGGCCGCCTCAATCCGCGTACCATCGCTGCATGCCCCTCTGCGCCAAGAGCGGGCGATGCGTTCCCAGCCCCACGCCCGCTGCCGGGCACAGCATCAGCTCGCCCATTCCTTTCGCGTCTTCCCATTCGCGCCTTCGCGCTTTCGTTTCGCGTCAATCGCTCTATTTCGCGCCATTCGCGATCCAAACCTCCCCTCCCGGCGCTGCCGCGGAGATGATGGTGCACTCCCCGACCTCGGCGGCTGGCATGCGCCGCCAGTCGTCTCGACAAGCAGGGTGCGGGGCGCAAGCGCCCGCCGACGTTGCTCACGCCTTGGGGATCGGCACAAGGCGGGTTGCCTCCGGCCGACGGCTGTGCTATACTCCCGGCGAGGCGGCCGGATGGCCCCTCGCGGCGACGATCCGGAGGAGTACTCCGAGGGCGGGCCCACAGCGAGCCGGGGCAGGTGCGAGCCCGGCGGCCACGAGCGGGGGAAGGGCGCCGGGGAGCCGGTAACGGCGCGGCGAGCCGCGTCGGCGTTGAGGTGAGCGCGCGCCAAAGGCGCCGCTAACTGGGGTGGAACCGCGCGTCGCAAGCGATGCGTCCCCAGGCGAGCATCAGCCGCCTGGGGTTTTTTGTTACCCCGGGCCTAGCGAGGACGACCGACCACCGAAAACAGATGACCATCGCCCGCTATAACGAGCCTGCCCGACTGCCATCTGTCGTCTCTCGTCTGTCGTCGCTTCGAAGGAGCTAGTTATGCCCGCCATCTCGATGGAACAGATCGTATCGTTATGTAAACGCAGAGGCTTCATCTTCCCAGGGAGCGAGATCTACGGAGGGCTCCAGGGCACCTACGACTTCGGGCCGCTCGGCGTTGAGCTGAAGAACAGCCTCATCAGCGACTGGTGGCGCACCAACGTCTATGAGCGGGACGACATGGAGGGGCTGGACGCGGCCATCCTCATGAACCGGCTTGTGTGGAAGTACTCCGGCCATGAGGAGACTTTCAACGATCCATTGGTGGACTGCCGGAACTGCCGCATGCGCTGGCGCGCCGACCACATCCAGGGCAAATGCCCGAACTGCGGCTCCACGGATCTCACCGAGCCGCGGCCCTTCAACATGATGTTCAAGACAGCGGTGGGGCCGGTGGCCGACAGCAGCTCGTTCGCCTACCTGCGCCCGGAGACGGCCCAGGGCATCTTCGTGAACTTCGCCAATGTGCTGGCGACCACCAGCCGCAAGCTGCCCTTCGGGATCGCCCAAGTGGGCAAGGCGTTCCGCAACGAGATCAACCCGCGCAACTTCCTCTTCCGCGTGCGCGAGTTCGAGCAGATGGAGATCGAGTACTTCGTGATGCCCGGCAGCGATGAGGCTTGGCATGAGCGCTGGCTCGAGGCGCGGCTGGCCTGGTGGGAGGGGATCGGCGTGCCGCGCTCGCGGATCTCGATCTACGATGTGCCCGCCGACGAGCTAGCCCACTACTCGAAGCGCACCTACGACCTGATGTACGACTACCCGAGCATCGGCGTGCAGGAGATCGAGGGGATCGCCAACCGCACCGACTTCGACCTCGGCTCCCACTCGAAGGATCAGGCCAACCTGAACCTGACGGCGCGGGTGATGCCGAACGAGGACAGCACGGCCCGGCT
>DAOUGF010000779.1:0-2889 GCA_034429295.1 Chloroflexaceae bacterium | reverse complement strand
AGCACCATCGCGAGGATGTGCATAGCCTCCCGCCGCCCGCGCAGTAGAGGCCAGGCGAGCGCCGCCATTGCCGCGCAACTCAAGGCGAGCAGGCCGAGGGCGGGCGCGAAGACAGTGAGCGCCGGCCGGTAGGCGGCGAGGCAGTACGCGACGCCGAGGATCGCCCCGCCGGCCAGCACCAGCGCCCCCCGGCGGCCCACCTGCAGCATCACCGCCAGCCCGTAGAGCAGGCCGACCACCAGGCCGAGCCAACCGAGGGTAGGCCAGGCCGGCACCCGCAGGCCCGCGTCGACCGCCCGCAGCCGCACTTCGTGGAGCACGAAACCCAACTCCCGTGGGTCGCCGGGCGCGACGTAGGGCGTCGTCCGCATCACGATGCGCAGATCGCCGCGCCCGTCCGCGGCTGCGAGCAGGCGGTAGCGGCGGGCATCACCGGCAGGCAGGCTCAGCTCGAGGGGCAGCGCATCGCCCAGTGTCCAGGCCGTCGGGGCGGGCTCGCCGGGCCGGCCGCTGCGGGCCAGGATCTCCACCAAGTAGCGGCCGCCGCCCGCGCCGGGCACCAGCAGCGTGGTCTCGGCGCTCGTCCAGCGATAGGGCGCCTGGCCCGTGCGCTGTACCTCCTCCCACCACCAGCGATAGCCGCGGGGATCATCCGGCGCTTCCACCCGGTCCGCGGGCTCAGAGCCGTTCTCGCCGAAGAGAAACTGGTCGTCGTCCTCCCGGCGCTGCAGGCTCGCCTCGCCGCCCACGTGGATCGTCTGCGCGAAGGGAAATTGGTAGGCGAGGAGCCAGAGGCAGAAGGCTGAAGCGAGAAGGAAGAACGAAGTGAGAGGATAGAAAGTAGAAGGTCGAAGGTCCCAACTCAAGAGCTTGGGGCGCTGCAGCCCTTGCGCTGGTCCTGCCGGTCGCTGCCGAAGCGCCGCGTGCTTCTCACTGCTCACTTCTCATCCCCGGTTCGCGCCCCAGGTGATCACAATCACGCCGATGACGACGATCACGGCGCCGAGGAGCTTGCTGGGCGTGATCGTCTCGCCGAGGATGAAGCGAGACGGAATGAGGATGAGCACATAGTTGAGGGCGAGGAGCGGGTAGGCGAAGGAGAGGTTCACCCGCGAAATCACGCCGAGCCAGAAGAGAGCGCCGCCGAAGACGAGGGCAAAGCCAAGCAGCACCCGCCAATCAGTGAAGGTGGCCCAAAGCACCCGCAAGTCTAGCGAGAAGGCGCCGACACGGGCGCTCACGGCGTTCATGCCGAGCTTGAGCAGCACCTCGCCGACCACGGTCAGGGCGCTGGCGGTGATGAGCAGAGTGAGCACAGCGAGCATGGGCGATGGCCTCATAGGTGGTAGGCGTCGGGCAGCGGGCAGCGGCCTAGCGGCACCCGCCGGCCCGTGGTCCGTGGTTAGTGGTTGCTCGTCGCTCACGGCAGGCGACCGAGAACATAGACGGCGTAGTCGCAGATTCCGCTGCGGAGCGTGTAGGAGCGCTCCACGGCGAAGGCAGGGCCGAAAATCGCGCGATACTCGGCCTCGCTGCGGATATGGCCGCCACGGTCGATAGCGTGCATCAGGTGGCCCGCAGGGTTCTGGCCGCTCGGCGGGGGGATATCCTCCATCACCAGGGCGGTTGCCCGGGGGCGCAGCACACGGGCGAGCTCAGCCATCGCGACGCGGGCCAACTCGTCGGGCATGTGGTGGAGCACGCCGAGAACGAGGGCGGCATCGAAACTACCGGCGGCGAAGGGCAAGGCCTCGCCGGCGCTGACAAGATAGCTGCCGGGGCGATGGCGAGCGGCGAAGCTCAGATAGCCGCGGGAGAGATCGATCCCGACATAGCGGGCCGCGGGAAACTCACCGGCGAACTCGCCCGTGCCGCAGCCGAAGTCGAGGAAGCGCCGGGTATCGCCATGCCAGGGCCGCAGTTCGCGGGCGATCGCCTCCCGCTCGCCTTGGAAGCCGGCCTCGACGACCCAGCGCAACATGTTCCAGAGCCGCGGCGCGGCGCTCACGCGATCCAGGGCCCCCTCGATGGAGAGCTGAGAGCTGAGCAACGAGAGGGTGGAGGCAAGCAGCGAGAAGCGCAATGCCGCGCCCTGGAGGCCCATAGGCCGGGCGTAGCGGCGGGTATCGAGGTGGCTGTGGCCTTGAGATGTTCTCACTTCTGCCTTCTTACTTCTCAGTTTACATTTCCCTCTGGGCCAGGGCCATCACCGAGAGGCCGAAGGGGAACGAGCCGCCCAAGCCCAGCCAGGCGGCCTCCAGGGCCATCGGCGCCCTGAGCACAGCGTTGAGCGGTGCCGGCGGCATGGTCATCGCCGACTCCTCGCCGCTGTCGGGCGTGAAGCGCTCGAGCAGCCTAGCGGCGGCGGGCAGCGGGAAGAGCAGGTTGAGCACGTACGTGCAGCGCTCGACGAAGAAGCCGGCGGCTTGCAGGATGGCGCGCACCTCGGCGGCGGTGTAGCGGCGGCGCGTGTGCACCTGCCGGTCGTGGCGGGAGCGCAGCCACTCGTAGGCTGGCAGGCGGATCAGCAGGCGGCCGCCGGGGCGAAGTACGCGCCGTGTCTCGGCCAGAGCGGGCGCCTCGTCGGGCACCCAGCGATGGTAGAGCACATCGAAGGATGTGACGAGATCGAAGCTCGCGTCGGCGAAGGGTAGCGCCAGCACCGAGCCGCGGACGAAGCGGCACGGCAACCGTTCAGCCGCGATCGCCGCGGCCTCGGCGGCATAGTCGAGCCCCACCACCTCGCCGTAGCGGCGTAGGAACAAGGCGTCGCCGCCCGTGCCGCAGCCGGCGTCGAGCACCCGCAAATCGCGCCGGCCGGCGTAGAATTGGTCGAGCAGCGCGGCGCTCCCCGCTCGCATCCCGCCGTACCACCAGTGGCGCAACTCC
>DAOUGF010000778.1:0-7091 GCA_034429295.1 Chloroflexaceae bacterium | reverse complement strand
TCGGCTTTGGGGGTTTCCAAAGGGGGCGAGGCCCCCTTTGGCGGGGAGCGCGAGGGGCGGAGCCCACTCGCAAGACCACGCCCCGTGCAGGGTGGAAGGGCCACGGGGCAGCGCCCCAAGCAGCCCCAGCAGCGAGAGAGGGCAGCCGCCCCCTTTGGCGGGGAGCGCGAGGGGCGGGGCCCACTCGCAAGACCACGTACCGTGCAGGGTGGAAGGGCCACGGGGCAGCGCCCCAAGCAGCCCCAACAGAGAGAGAGGGCAGCCGCCCCTTTGGCGGGGAGCGCGAGGGGCGGAGCCCGCTCGCAAGACCACTGGGGGAGCGTGGGCGGCAGCGCCTCGCACCGGCGCGAGGAGCGCGCCCGCCCCCGCCAAAAGTCCGATTGACCACCGCGCCGCGCAGGTGCTACCATTGCCCCAAGACGACCTGTCGGGGACAGAACGATGCGCTGGACGCTGAACACAACCACCTGGAGGAGCACCCGCGGCGGCACGCTGCGCGCAGGCCATAGGATCACTGTGCCCTGCGACAGGCTGGTTGTGTAAAGCATTTCTGCTTAAAGTTGTTGAGCGTCGTGGGCCAGTGCGGCAGCCCACGGCGCTTTTTGTTTAACAGGAAGGTCGGCGGCTGTCGCCGGGCCGCGACAACGGAGCGAGCATCATGATCATCGCGGACCTCAGCGGGGTCGCCCGTATCCACGGCGGGCGCACGATCTTCAGCGGGCTGAGCTGGACGATCCAGGCGGGCGAGAAGATCGGCCTGGTGGGCCCGAACGGTGTGGGCAAATCCTCGTTGCTCAAGAGTATCGCCGGCGTGGAGCCGCCCGAGGCCGGCTCGATCATCCTCCGGCGCCACGCCAAGGTGGCCTACCTGCCCCAGGAGTACGCCGGCGACCCTGAGCGCTGCGTGATGGCCGAGCTGCTCGCCGGCCGCGCCGACATCGCTACGCTGGAGGCGCGCATCGCCGCCTTGGAGGCGCGCATGGCCGATCCGGAGTTGGCGAGCGATATGGAAGCCCTCGCCGCCGTGCTGGACGAGCACGCCCGCCTGCTGGATCGCTACGGCGACCTGGGCGGGCCGGCGCTGCGCGGCCGCGCCGAGGGGCTGCTGCGGGAGTTGCGCCTCGATGAGGAGCACTGGGAGCGTCCGATGGGCCTGCTCAGCGGCGGGCAGCGCAAGCTGGTTGGCCTCGCCCGCTGCCTGCTCCTCGAGCCCGACCTGCTGCTGCTTGATGAGCCCGACAATCACCTGGATATGGAGCGCAAGGCGCTGCTCGAGGCGATCATCGGCGAGTTCCGCGGCGCCGTGGTGATCATCTCCCACGACCGCTACCTGCTCGATGAGACGGTGAATGTGATCGTCGAGCTCGACCCGGCGCCCGGCGGCGCGCGATTAAAGCGCTACGAGGGGAACTACTCGGCCTATGTGGCCGAGAAGGAGTTGGCCCTGCTCAAGCAGCAGGCCGATTATGTGGCCCAGCAGAAGGAGATCGCCCGGCTCGAGGCGGCGATCGCTCGCTTTAAGCTCTGGGCCAGCATCGTGGTGAACGAGCGCCACATCAAGCAGGCCCGCAACAAGCAGCGGCAGATCGACCGCATGGAGAAGGTGGAGCGGCCGGTGCTGGAGCGGCGCAAGATGGCGCTGGAGTTCCGCCCGCGTGTCCGCGGCGGCACAAAGGCGGTTGAGCTCAAGGGCGTGGATAAGTGCTTCGGCGAGCAGATCGTGCTGCTCGATGCTCACGCCCTGATCCAGAACGGCGAGCGGGTGGGGGTGGTCGGCCCGAACGGTGCCGGTAAGTCGGTGCTGCTGCGGCTGATCGCCGGGCTGCTCGAACCCGACGGCGGCACGATCTGGGTGGGGCCGAGCATCGAGCTAGGCTACTACGCCCAGCACCACGAGACGCTGGATATGACGCAGACGCCGATCGCGGCGCTGCGCTCGCTGCGCCCGATGACCGAGGGCGAGGCGGTGGCGAAGCTCGGGCGCTTCCTCATCCCCTACGATGCGGCTACGCAGCCGATCGCGAAGCTGAGCGGCGGCGAGAAGAGCCGGGTGCAGCTGGCCCGCCTGATGCTCAGCGGCGCCAACTGCCTGCTGCTCGATGAGCCCACCAACAACCTCGACATTCCCTCAGCCGAGGTGCTCGAGGCCGCCCTCGAGGAGTTCCCCGGCACCGTGATCGTCGTCTCCCACGACCGCTACTTCCTCGACCGGGTGGTTGACCGGATCTTCGTTGTGGAGGACGGCGCGCTGCGGGTGTATGAGGGGGGGTATAGTGAGAATTTTGGATCGCGATAGAGGCGAAGCTACGCTGACGCGAAGGCGCGTTACGAAGTGGCGCGAAGCGCTTAAGTGAGGACGCGAAAGGGGGAGGCAAAAGGGCAGGAGGCGCAACTCGCGGGCCGCCCGCCACGTATGATCAGCAGCGATACGCGAACGCAGGAAGGAGCCGGGAATGGCGCGCACGGGACGTACGCTGATCGCGCTGGCGGCGCTGGCGCTGGTGCTCTGGCTGATCTGGTCGCGGCTGCGGATCGTGATCTGGGTGCCGCTGCCGTGGTGGGGGCTGCTGCTCGCGGGCCTGCTACTCTTTCTCGCCCTTAACTACCTGATCGGGCAGATCTTCGCTCGCCGGCCGTAGCGCAGGGAGAAGCGGGGAGTGTGAGGTGGTACAATAGCCATATCGTAGCTTTGCGATATTCTCACTGCTCTCTGCTCTCTTCTCGCTTTGCACTAGGAGCCCCGCGCAATGAGCGACGACCCCCGCCAGGCGCTGCTGCGCCGCGCCGAGGAGCAGCACGTCGCCTTCGTCAATCTGCAGTTCACCGATATGCTCGGCATGATGAAGACGGTGACCATCCCCGTCGCCGAGCTTTCCGACGCCCTCGGCCACGGCGTCTGGTTCGACGGCTCATCGATCGAGGGCTTCGCCCGCATGGTCGAGAGCGATATGTACCTCGTGCCGGACCCGGAGACCTATGCACTGATCCCGTGGGACCAGCACGAGGGCCTGGCCACCGCCCGCCTGATCTGTACGGTCCACACGCCTGACGGTAACCCCTATGCCGGCGACCCGCGCCAAGTGCTGGCGAACATGGTCCAGCAGGCCGCCGCCGAGGGCTACATCTTTCATGTGGCCCCCGAGATCGAGTTCTTCCTCTTTAAGCAGAGCAGCGACGGCCAGGTTTCGCCGCTGCCCCACGACAAAGCCGGCTACTTCGACGTCTCAACCGACCAGGCGACGCTCATCCGCCGGCAGATGGCCCGCTCGCTGCAGAGCCTCGGCATCATCGTGGAGGCCACCCACCACGAGGTGGCCGCCGGGCAACACGAGATCGACCTGCGCTACGCCGAGGCCATTCGCGCCGCCGACAATACGGTGACGGCGCGGATGGCGCTTAAGGCTGTGGCCCAGTTGAACGGCCTCTACGCCACCTTCATGCCCAAGCCCACGGCCGGCGTCAACGGCAGCGGCATGCATGTGCACCAGAGCCTGGTGGACATCGTCACGGGCCAGAACGTCTTCGCCGATCCCGACGATCCCTACGGGCTGTCGGCCACGGCGCGCCACTTTATCGCCGGGCTGCTGGCCCACGCCCGCGGTATGTGCGCGATCCTGGCGCCCCTTGTCAACTCCTACAAGCGGCTGGTGCCCGGCTACGAGGCGCCGGTCTACATCTCCTGGGGCCGCACGAACCGCTCGGCCCTGGTGCGGGTGCCCCGCATCACCGCAGGGCGCTATCAGAGCACTCGCGTGGAGCTGCGCTGCCCCGATCCCTCCTGTAACCCTTACCTGGCCTACGCCGTGATGCTCGCCGCCGGCCTGGACGGGATCAAGCGCCGGCTGACTCTGCGGGAGGCCGCCGAGGAGGACCTCTTCCACGTGGACCCGCGGGCCCGTGGCCTGGCCATGCTGCCCAACTCGCTCGGCGCCGCCCTCGACGCGCTGCGGGAGGATGAGGTGATCCAGCAGGCGCTCGGGCCCTCGGTCTTCGAGCGCTTCGTGGACGCCAAGCAGCTGGAGTGGGAGAGCTACCGGGAGTATGTCTCCCAGTGGGAGGTGGATCGCTACCTGGCGATCTTCTAGTGGGGCCGGCGCCCCGCGCCCTGGCTGTTTTGTCAGGGGGCGTACGCACGCCCCCCGACACCCCTCGCGCCAGGGGCCTCGCCCCTGGACCCCAAGCCGGAGGCCAGTGCCGTGCCAACGGTCTGCGGGCGACCCGACTCATCGACGGGCTTGAGCCGTAGCTTTGCGCAGGACGTATGCACGCTGGTTGCGCTCTGCACGTTCCGGCGTGCCACCGCTAAGCTTTCCTGAGCCCGATGTGCGGAAGCGCACGGCACAACCGATGCACGCACACCACCCCGACCGCCGATCTGCCGCCGGCCGAGGCGGATGGCTCTGCCCGACAATGAGACGGGCACGCCGCCAGGCGGCGGCACGGTACGGCCCTCCGGCTTAGGGGTGGTTCGGAGGGGGCAGCGCCCACTCCGGCGGGGGTGCAGGGGGCGGAGCCCGCCTGCAGAGGCACGCACCGTGTAGGTGGTATTGCTTCGGGGCACGGCTCCGAGACGCCGGCGGGGGAACGGGGGCGGCAGCGCCCCGTCAACGGCTTGGCGTTTCGCTGCAGATGGGGCACAATGGCAGCAGCTAACCGCCTAGCGCAAGGGGCAGCCATGCAGATCACCCTCAACAGCGACGATCTCGCCGACGCCACCCCGCTTCCGCAGCTCTTCCGGGTGCGCCAGCTCTGGGACACCAAGCCCATCGCCGATATCGCCGCCGCGGTGTGGCAGCAGCTCGATGGGCTCGCTCTCCGTGAGCGGATCACCCCCGGCATGCGTGTCGCCGTCACCGCCGGTAGCCGCGGCATCCGCGACGTCGTTCCCATCACCCGCGCCGCGGTGGCCTGGCTGCGAGCGGCCGGCGCTGAGCCCTTCGTTGTGCCGGCGATGGGCAGCCACGGCGGCGCCACTGCCGCCGGCCAGGTGAAGCTGCTCGCCGCCCTCGGCATCACCGAGGCCAGCGTCGGCTGCCCGATCCGGGCGACGATGGAGGTGACGCAGGTTGGCAGCATCGCCGACGGCACTCCCGTCTATATGGACAAGTTCGCCGCCGAGGCCGATGGGGTGCTCGTGATCAACCGGGTGAAGGCCCACACCTCCTTCCACGGCGAGATCGAGAGCGGCCTGGCCAAGATGTGTGCGGTTGGCCTCGGCAAGCGCCAGGGGGCCGAGACGGTCCATCGCACCGCTGTCTACGGGCTGAAACAGCAGATGGTGCCGATGGCCCGCGTGGTCGTGGAGCGAGGCAAGGTGCTCGCCGGCCTCGCGATCATCGAGGATGCCCGCGAGCAGACGGCGGAGCTCGTGGCGCTGCCGCCTGCGGAGATCGGCGGCCCGGGCGAGGCCCGGCTGCTCGAGCGCAGCAAGCAGCTGATGGCCCGGCTGCCCTTCCATCAGATCGATGTGCTGGTGGTGGACGAGCTGGGGAAGAATATCAGCGGCACAGGGATGGACACCAACGTCATCGGCCGGATGCCGCTCCCCGGCGAGCCACCCCCCGCCAGCCCGGTCATCAATGTGATCGTCGTGCTCGACCTGACGGAGGAGACTCAAGGGAACGCGAACGGCATGGGCCTCGCCGACATCACCACGGCGCGGCTGGCGCGCAAGGTGGATTTCCACGCCACCTACGTGAACGTCCTCACCGCCGGCTTAGTCGGCCTTCCCAAAGGTGGCCTGCCGATCACACTCCCCACCGGCCGCGATGCCGTCGCCACCGCCGTGCGGGTCTGCGGCCGCGCCGACCCGGCGAGCGCCCGCCTGGTGCGCATCAAGAACACGCTGCTGCTCGAGGAGTTGCTGGTGAGCGCGCCGCTGCTCGATGAGGTGGCGGCCAATCCCCGCCTCGAGCTCATCGGCCCGGCGGAGTGGACGGGGCTGGATTAGGGCGAGCCGCAGTAGGTGTTTTAGGGTACAATCCCTTCGGCTGCGCGGCCCTGGGCGCCCGGCCCTCATCTGATCGGGAGGTTGCCCAAGCGCGAGCCGCATTTTATCCTCGCTCTGTGGTGAACATTATGCCCCCCCACTCGCTCGTCCGCTGGGACGCCGACGCTATCGCCGGCTGGGAGCGCGCCGCCCCTGTACCCGAGGACGATCCGCAGGCCCGCATCGTCCTGCTCGCCCCTGAGCTGGCCGCCCCCGGCACAATCGAGGCGATCCCCACCTGGCAGGCCGACACGCCGCCCGGCAGCTGGATCGAGCTGCAGCTCAGGGCGCGCATCGGCGAGCGCTGGAGCCGCTTTTATCGCGTGGCGGTCTGGGACAGCGCGCCCACGAGCTCCCGGCGCACCAGCTTCGCCGCCCAACAGGACGACGACGGCCAGCTCGCCACCGATACGCTGCTGCTCGCGGCTCCCGCCGATGGGTTGCAGGCCCGCGTGCTGCTTTGCGCTGAGCCCGGCGCTGATATGCCCGAGCTCGAGGCGTTGGCGATCTGCGCGACGACCGACAACCGACGACCAACGACCGGCGAACAGGAGCTTGCGCCGGCCGATGATCGACCGTCGTCCGTGGGCGGTGGTCAGTCGTCGATCCAAATGCCCCTGCTACTCTCGCAGTACAGCTACCCCGATGGCGGCGCTGGCTGGTGCAGCCCCACATCGTTGGCCATGATATTCGCCTACTGGCACGCGCGCACCGGCGATGCCCGCCTCGAGCCGTTTACGGCCGCGGAGTGCGTACCTGGGCTTGTGGCGCCCATGGTCTTCGACCCTGCGTGGGATGGCACCGGCAACTGGGCCTTCAACACGGCCTTCGCCGCCTCGCTGGGTCTCACCGGCTATGTGACGCGGCTGCACAGCCTGGAGCAGCTCGCCCGCTGGACGGCGGCGGGGGTGCCTGTGGCGATCAGCATCCGCTGGGAGCCAGGCGAGCTCGATGCCCCTCTGGAGCGCAGCTCCGGCCATATCACCGTCGTCACCGGAGTGGCCGGCGACCGTGTGCTGATGGCCGAGCCGGCCGTCCGCGAGCCTGACGAGGTGGCGCGCTCCTATCGCGCCGACCAGCTCTACGCCTGCTGGCAGCGGGG
>DAOUGF010000777.1:0-3235 GCA_034429295.1 Chloroflexaceae bacterium | reverse complement strand
TGTAGCACACGGCGCGCTCGATCATGACGAGTTGGCGGCGCTCGGCCTGCGGCCGGAGGAGCTGATCGACTTTAGCAGCAACCTGAACCCGTTTGGCCCGCCGGCCAGCGTGCGCGCGGCCCTCGCCGCGCTCGACCCCGCGCCCTACCCCGACCGCAGCTGCCGCCGGCTGCAGCTGGCCCTCGCCGCACGCCACAGCCGTGCGCCGGCTGAGATCCTGCCGGGCAACGGCGCCAACGAGCTGATCTCGCTGATCGGGCGCGCCCTGCTGCGCCCCGGCGATGCGGCGCTGGTCGTCGGGCCAACGTACGGGGAATATGCTCACGCGAGCCGCCTGGCGGGCGCTGTCGTGGAGGAGTTGGCCGCCGAGTCAGCTGGCGGCTTCGCGCCGGACATCGGGCGGCTGCGAGCCGCGATCGACCGCCTACAGCCACGGCTCACCTGGGTCTGCGCCCCGAACAACCCGACCGGCGTTGAGCTGAGCACGGCGGCGCTCGCGGAGTTGGCAGCTGCGTGCGGCACCTGCGACGGCCTGCTCGTCGTGGACCGCTCGTACGCGGAGTTGCGCCGCGAGCAGTCGGAGCCCTGGCGCGAGCCACCCCCCAATGTGATCAAGCTCCACTCGCTGACGAAGAGCCACGCGATGGCCGGGCTGCGCCTTGGCCATCTCATCGCCGGGGCGAACATCGTCGCCCGGATTGGCGCCTACCAGCCGGCGTGGAGCGTGAGCAGCGCCGCGCAGGCGGCTGGCCTGGCCGCCCTCGCCGATGCCACGTTTCTGCCGCGGACGGTGCCGCAGCTCTGGGAGGTGAGCGACCAGCTGCGCGACGCGCTCGCCGCGCTCGGCCTCGTGGTCTGGCGGGCGTCGGCGCCCTTTCTGCTCGTGCGCACGGGAGATGGGGCGGCCACCCGCTTCGCGTTGCTGGCCCGGGGCTGCGTGGTGCGCGACTGCGCCTCGTTCGGGCTGCCTGAGTGGGTGCGGGTTGCGCCGCGCACTCCGGTGGAGAACACCCGCCTGGTGGCGGCCTGGAAGGAGATCCTATGACTGCGCCTGTTGTCATGGTGCTCGGCACGGCCTCGTCTGTCGGCAAGAGCACGTTGGTCGCCGCGCTCTGCCGGATCGCGGCCCGGCGCGGCCTGCGCGTGGCGCCATTCAAGGCCCAGAACATGAGCAACAACGCCGCTGTCACCGCCGGTGGCGGCGAGATCGGGAGGAGCACCGCGGTGCAGGCCGCCGCCGCCGGAATCGAGCCGACGGTGGCGATGAACCCCATCCTGCTCAAGCCCGAGGGCGAGCACCGCAGCCAGATCATCGTCGAGGGCAGGCCCTGGCACTCCCTCGACGCCCTGGACTACTGGCAGCGCAAGGAGTTGCTGTGGGAGGTGGTTGTTCGCAACCTGGACGGCCTGCGCTCCCAATACGACCTGGTGATCGCCGAGGGCGCCGGCAGCCCGGTGGAGCTCAACCTCAAGCCTCGCGATATCGTCAACGCGCGGGTGGCGACCTACGCCAGCGCCCGCACGCTGCTGGTCGGCGACATCGATACCGGCGGCATCTTTGCCCAACTGCTGGGCACGCTGATGTTGCTGGAGCCCGATGAGCGGGCCTTGATCACGGGCCTGGTAGTGAACCGCTTCCGCGGCGACCCGGCGCTCTTCGCCGACGGGATCGCCATCCTGGAGCAGCGCAGCGGCATACCGGTGCTCGGCGTGGTGCCGTGGCTGGAGCGCCTGGGCCTGGCCGAGGAGGACGCTGTGGCCCTGGAGCGTAACGCGGCGCCGCCCGCCTCGGGGCTGCCGATCGCCGTGGTGCAGCTCCCCACGATCGCCAACTTCGACGACTTCGACCCGCTGGCGAGCGAGCCTGGCGTGGCGCTACGTTACGTCGAGTGGCCGGAGCAGCTGGCGGGGATGGCGGCGGTCATCCTTCCCGGCGTGAAGCACACCCTGGCGGCCCGGCGCTGGCTGCGCGAGCGGGGCTTCGACGCCGCGCTACGGGCCTTTCCCGGCGCCATCGTCGGCATCTGCGGCGGCTACCAGTTGCTCGGCGAGCGCATCAGCGACCCGCTCGCCATCGAGGGCCAAGGCGGTGAGGAGCCGGGTTTAGGGCTGCTGCCCATCGAGACGACCTTCAGCGCCGAGAAGCGCACCGTGCGGGTCAAGGCGACGGCCCTGACACCCTGGGCGCAGGACGTCGAGATCACCGGCTACGAGATCCACATGGGCCGCAGCCGTCCGCTCGGCGAGCCGCGCTCGGCGGCGCAGATCACGCGCCGGGGCGAGGCATCGGTCGACGAGCCGGATGGCTATTCCAGCGCCGACGGGCGGATTTGGGGCTGCTACCTCCACGGCCTTTTCGCCAACGCGGAGTTTCGGCGGGCGTGGCTGGGCTCCCTTGGCTGGCAAGAGGCGGCACCCCTCGGCGTCGGCGACCCGTACGACCAGCTCGCCGACCAGGTGCAGGCGGCGCTCGATCCACTGCAGCTCGAGCGTCTGCTGGCCGTGTGATGTCACATCGTCTCAGATGCTGTCTGCGACACCGACAGTGCGGGGCGCTGCCGCGAACCACTACCACCTGTGCGGTGGGGATGCAGGCGGGCTCTGCCCCCTGCACCCCCGCCGGAGTGAGCGCTGCCCCCTCCGGACAACACCCCAAGCCGGAGGGCCGCACCGTGCCGCCACTTGGCGGCGTACCCGACTCATCGGCGGGCAGAGCCATCCGCCTCGGCTGGTGGCAGATCAGCGGTCGGGGTGGTGTGCGAGCATCGGTTGTGCCGCCCGCCTCCTCGCACCAGATTCTGGAAAGCTTGGCGCCGGCACGCCGGAACGGGCAGGGCGCAACCAGCGAGCGAGAGCCACCGCGCTTGGCCAAGGCTCAAGCCCGCACATGAGACGAGGTAGCAGATCAGCGGCGGCACGGCACTGGTCTCCGACTTGGGGTCCAGGGGCGAGGCCCCTGGCGCGGGGGGTGTCGGGGTGGCGAATGCCGAAGGCATCCTCGAAGAGTGCGTCCGCCCCCCGACAAATCAAGCGGGGTGCGGGGCGGCAGCCCCAGCAAAGGAGTGTGGGCACACCCCAACGCCGGGGTGCGGGGCGGCAGCGCCCGCAGCGGCAGTGGGCACGCTGCCCACCTTGCCGGCGGGGTGGCAGCGCCCGCAAGTTATGGCGTCGCAGTGCCAACGGCAGGGCGCGCTACTACAACTTGCCAGAGCCTCGCCTCTCGTGTATAGTAGGC
>DAOUGF010000776.1:0-2908 GCA_034429295.1 Chloroflexaceae bacterium | reverse complement strand
GCCGAGCTGCGGGGCTTCCGCCGCACCTACATCGGCTCGCAGCCCGGCCGAATCATCCAGGAGCTGCGCCGCGCCGGCGCCGCCGACCCGGTGATCCTGCTCGACGAGATCGACAAGCTCGGCAGCGACTACCGGGGCGATCCCGCCGCGGCCCTGCTTGAGGTGCTCGACCCTGAGCAGAACCATACCTTCACCGACCATTATCTGAACCTGCCCTTCGATCTCTCGCAGGTGCTGTTCATCGCCACGGCCAACACCTGGGATACCGTGCCGCCGGCGCTGCGGGACCGCATGGAGGTGATCGAGCTCTCCGGCTACATCGAGGAGGAGAAGGTTCGCATCGCCCAGACTCACCTGCTGCCGCGGCAGATCAAGGCCAACGGCCTGCGCCCGGAGGAGGTGACGGTGGACGAGGCCGCCCTGCGGATGATCATCAACGACTACACCCGCGAGGCGGGCGTGCGCAACCTCGAGCGCAACGTCGGCGCGGTGATGCGCAAGGTTGTGCGGCAGATCGCCGAGCAGGAGGCGAGCCGGGAGCAAAAGACCGCAGACCAGAGCCCGGAGCAGGCGGACGCCACTTCGCCCGCTGCACCTGTCGCCCCTGCCTCCTCGCCGGTGGTGGTGGACCAAGCGTTCGTGCGCAACGCCCTGGGCCGGCCGCGCTTCTATAATGAGGCGCAGGAGCGGATCGACCAGCCCGGTGTGGCGACGGGATTGGTCTGGACGCCGGTGGGCGGCGATATCGTCTTCGTGGAGGCCACGGCCGTTGAGGGCAATCGCGAGCTGAAGATCACCGGCCAACTCGGCGACGTGATGCGCGAGAGCGCCGAGGCCGCGCTGACCTACGTGCGCTCGCGCTCGAAGGATCTGGGTATCGACCCGCGCTTCTTCGACACCCACGCCGTTCACATCCACGTGCCGGCCGGCGCCGTGCCGAAGGATGGTCCGTCGGCAGGTATCACCATGGCCACAGCTCTTGCCTCGGCGGCCACCGGGCGCCTGGTGCGGGAGGATGTGGCGATGACGGGTGAGATCTCGCTGCGCGGGCGCGTGCTGCCGATCGGCGGGATCAAGGAGAAGGCGCTGGGCGCTCACCGGGCCGGCATCAGGACGATCATCCTGCCCAAGCGCAACATGGCCGATCTCGACGATCTGCCGCCGGAGGTGAGCAGCGAGCTGACCTTCGTGCCTGTCGAGACGCTGGACGAGGTGCTGGACACTGCCTTGCGCCCCGCCGACGAGGCCGTGATGACGCTCGATGGGTCGGCGCAAGGCGCCATGGCCAACCTCAGCCTACTGACCCCGTCGCGGGGCGGCGAGCTGCTGCAGCACTAGGCCCGTACCTCTGGAATCACGAGCCCCCGCTTCTGCAGAGCAGAAGCGGGGGCTTTGTGTATCTCGGGCGGTTATTACGAGCCGGTGGTGTTCACCTGCTGGGCCACGACGACGGTGCGGCCGTCGAGGCCGGCGGCGACGCTGTCATCGATGTCAACGTTTGTCGCCTGCTCAAGGGCGGTGAGATCAAAGGTCTGAACGACGCCGGTGACCTGGACCTCCTGACCCTGGCCGATGCTCATGCTGCCGGTGGGCGCCAGCACGAGCACCTCCTCGCCGTAGGTTGTGTCGCTCACCTGGAACAGCATCGGGCTCATGATCGTGGTGACCTCGCCGTTGAGCGTCACGTTCTCGCCGAGCATGCCGGCCAGCTCGTCGGCGCTGGTGCCGGCGACGGACTCAGAGGTGGCCTGGATGGCCGGGGCGGCGGTGGCGGCGGCGCCCATGCCGGCGTTGGCAGTTGCGCTCAGATCGGCGCTGCTAGGGGAGTTAGGGCTGGCGGCCGAGCAGGCCACCAGGAAGGCGGCGAGCAGGCTGCCGGCAACGAGATCGCGGAGTTTCATCTCGGTATCGCTCCTTATGTTCAAGCTTGTGGGCGGCCGCGACAGGTGCAGCCGCCGTCGCACAGGAAAGCAAAACGTGTGCCAGGGTGAGGCATGGCGTTGGAATGCGCCCGGGGCGCTACGCCCGGCGGCGCGCGGCCAGGCCGGCGACGGCGGCCGAGGCCGCAGCCGATGCTGCTGCCGCCAGGGCAGCCGGGTAGACGAGCGGCACGCCGCTGTTCTTGGCTGCTATCCCTGCGAAGGCCCAGAGGAGCACGAGGGAGTAGGCCACATCGCCGCGCCGGGCCTGGCCCCAACCGAGAGCCGCGGCGACGCCGAGCAGGCCCGCCGTCCACGTCTCGGGGCTGACGCCGCCGCCGTCCCAACCGGCCGCGCTGAGCGTCACCGTGGTGTTGACGATCGTTGCCACGCTGACCCAGCCGAGATAGATGCTGAAGGGCAGGCGGACGAGCAGCCGCTCGGCGAGAGGGCCGCCGCGCACACGGCCGAGCCGCAGGTCGATCGTGATCAAGGCCAGGAGCAGGCCGATCATAGCGCCGAGGGTGAGCCCGTACTGGTTATGGTGCCAGAGGAGCAGCCAGGCGATGTTGGCCGCGCAGCTGAGGATGAACGGCAGAGCGATGCGGCGGAGGCGCGGGTTATCGCGCTGGGTCGGCAGCGCCTGGTAGATGGCGTAGCCGATCAGGCCGGTGTAGATCACGCCCCAGATGCTGAAGACGTAGCCGGGCGGGGTGATCAGCAGCGGGAAGCGACCCGAGACCTCGCTTGTGGTCTGCCCGTTGATGGGCAGGGCGTTCGCCAGCACATTGACCGCGAGCGTCGCGGTGAGCGCGCCGACGATCGCTGCCTGCCGGGCCACGTCCGCAGGCTGGGTGGTGGGCTGAGTGGGGTGTGCGGAAGCCTCTGCACCAGGAAAGGTGTTCGTCATGATGGGCTCAACTCCTTGTATAATGGCGCCACTCTTGGACCTATCCAATATGTGAGCTGCGCCTGCCACTGGCGGGCGG
>DAOUGF010000775.1:0-27693 GCA_034429295.1 Chloroflexaceae bacterium | reverse complement strand
TGGGCCAGGACGAGGCCGTGACGGCTGTGGCCAACGCGGTGCGCCGCTCGCGGGCCGGGCTGCAGGACCCGAGCCGGCCGCTTGGCTCATTCCTCTTCCTGGGGCCCACCGGTGTGGGTAAGACCGAGTTGGCCCGCGCGCTGGCCGAGTTCCTCTTCGACGACGAGCATGCCATGATTCGCATCGACATGTCGGAGTACATGGAGAAGCACACCGTGGCCCGGCTGATCGGTGCGCCGCCTGGCTACATCGGCTACGACGAGGGCGGCCAACTCACCGAGGCGGTGCGGCGCAAGCCCTACAGCGTCGTGCTCTTCGACGAGGTTGAGAAGGCCCATCCCGATGTGTTCAACGTGCTGCTGCAGGTGCTCGACGACGGCCGGCTCACCGACGGCCAGGGCCGCGTGGTGAGCTTCAAGAACACCGTGGTGATCATGACCAGCAACATCGGCTCGGCCATGATCCAGGATCTCACCCAGGGCGGCGCCAAGGAGGAGGAGATCCGCGCGGCGGTGCTGGAGGAGCTGCGGGGCGAGCTGCGGCCTGAGTTCCTCAACCGCATCGACGAGGTGATCGTCTTCCGGCCGCTCTCCCGCGCCCAACTTGGCCAGATCGTCGAGATCCAGCTCGGCAGGCTGCGCAAGCTGCTCGCCGAGCGCAAGCTGAGACTCGAGCTCACCCCGGCGGCGCGGGCCGCGCTGGCGGAGGAAGGCTACGACCCCGTCTACGGCGCCAGGCCGCTCAAGCGGGCCATCCAGCAGCGCATCCAGAACCCGCTGGCCCTGCGGCTGCTCCAGGGCGAGTTCCGTGAGGGCGACAGCATCCTCGTTGACGCCTCCGACGAAGGGTTCACGTTCCGCAAGGGCTAGTATTGCTCCCTCCTGTCACCTGATCCGCGCCCCCAGGCTCATAGCTTGGGGGCGCGGATTATTGGCGTGGGGTGCTGGCGCCCGGCTTGTTTTGTCGGTGGACGGGTGTACCTTCGTTTCGCGCCTTCGTTTCGCGTCATTCGCGGCGAAGCTTAGGCGCTGCGCGCCACTTCGTAACGCGTCATTCGCGATCCAAACCTCCCCCCAACCGCCCTCGCTCAGGAACGCAGCGTCTCAGCCGCCCGCGATTGCAGCGCTCCCGGCGCTATGGTACACTGCCGCACAGATCAGCCGCCTGTGACGGAGGCCGCTTCGTGACCCAGGATGATCAGCAGCCTGATGGCTCCGCCCGGCCGGGGATCAGCCGCGACACCTTGCTTCTGCTAGGCGCCCTTACCTTTCTGATCCTCGCGGTCGCTCTGACTTTTCTCTTCACTCCCGACAACGAACTGCCCACCGAGCCGACTTCTCCGGCGACCAGCATCGCCGGCGAGCTGCTTACACCTACAAGCGGCGGGCCTTATCCCAGCCCGGGCGGGCAGGAGCCCTATCCCAGCCCGGGCGGGCAGGAGCCCTATCCGGTGGCGACCTCCGGCGGCGTCGCGCCCACGGTTGGCACGTACCCTGGCCCGGTCGGTGAGGAGGTGAGTCCCTCCCCTGATGAGCCGGGAACGATCCCCACCGGCCTCGCTGAGCCCACGCCCTCCGATGGCATGTCGCCCGAGCCGACGGCCACCGACGCCGCCTACCCCGGCCCGGTCGGCGAGGGCACGCCGCCGGCGCTGCCCACCTTCAACCCCACGGTGATCCAGCCGACTACTGCGCCGCCCGTCTTCCCAACCACGGCGCCGCCTCCCGCGCTCCCAACCACGGCGCCCCCGCCGGCGCAGCCCACCACGGCGCCCCCGCCCACTGAGGAGCCGATCGAGGAGCCCACTGAGGAGCCTACCGACGAGCTGGCGCTCGATGAGACGCCGACGCCGCTGGTTGTCCCCACGCTGCCCGCTGCGCGCCCGCCCGACGCTGATGTGCTGCGGGGCAATGTGCGCTGGGCCGCCGGCCAGAGCCCGATCATCCTTAAGCGCGACGTGCAGATCGCCCCCGGCGCCGAACTAGTTATCGAGCCCGGCGTGGAGGTGCGCCTCGATCCCGGCGTGTCGATCTATGTGGATGGTGGGCGCCTGCTGGCGATGGGTCTCCCCGACCGGCCTGTGCGCTTCGTGGGCAACACCGGCGCCCGCTGGAGCGGCCTCTTCGGCCGGCCCGGCAGCTTCGTCGTGCTGGAGAACACCGAGGTCCGCGGCGGCGGCGCAGGCGGCACCGTGATGGCCATCGACCGCAGCGAGCTGATCGTGCGCTCCAGCCGCTTCCAGGACAACGGCGGCTCGCTCCTGGTGACCGACACGAAGCTGGAGATGCTGAACAGCGAGGTGAGCGGCAACGATATGCCCTTCGGCGCCGCCCTCGAGGCCCGATACGCCCGCGGCAACTTCGTCACCTTGCGGGGCAACCGCTTCGGCGGCAACCGTCTCTCCGACGGCGCCCCCCAAGTGCGCTTCGCCAACAGCAGCACCTTCGACACGCTCAACCTGGCGATCGAGGGCAATCTGATGCGCGGCGGCGCCCCGAACCTGCAGCTCGCCACCAACGGCCCGCTCAAGGGCACCGTCACCTGTAACACTCTGATCGGCGACGCCCAGGGTTTCGGCCTGCGTACCCAGACGCCCCAGGTGGACCCGAACGGCGTGCCGCCCATGGACCTGCTCGTCGAGAACAACTATATGGACGAGCACGTCCCGCCGATCGTCCCCGTCTATCTGAAGTACGGCCTTGGCCGCGGCGCTACAAGCGAGATTCTGCTCGATATGCGCAATAACTGGTGGGGCGATCCCTCCGGCCCCTACGAGCCCGATGAGAACGCCGACGGCCGCGGCGACTCCGTGGGCGAAAATATCATCTTCGCGCCCTGGCTCACCGCGCCGCCATCCTGTAGCCCCAGCCAGTGAGGTGGGCATGGAGAGATGAGAAGCTGCCCGGCTTCTCATCTCTCATTTTTCGCTGTGCCTGTGGCGATCAGCAGTACTGGCAGCGGCTCAGGCTCCGGCTCCTCGGCTGCGATGGCCGCACAGGCGGCGAGGTCCGCGGCGTCGAGGCAGGCCTCAGCGGAGGGGCGAAGCTGTTCCCAGTCGAGCAGCGGCAACAGGGCGGCGGCGGGCGCGAGGCCGGGCGGATCGAGCAGGTAGGCGGCGAGGCGCACCTCGTGCAGGCCGGCGGCAGCCAACTGCTCCCGCAAGTCGGCGCCGAGATCGTCGGCGGGCGGCGGGGGCGGCGCAGCGGCGAGGATTGCGGTGAGGGCGGGGGGCCAGCGGCGCGGGCGAACCCAGCGTTCGGTCGCCGTGGCGACCACCAGGGCGCCGCCCGGCCGCAGGGCGCGGCAGGCCTCGGCGAGAGCCCGCTCCGGCGCGGCGAGGAGGCCGAGGGCGGCCACGCACCAGATCAGGTCGAGCGAGGCAGGGCGCAGCGGCAGCGCGTGGGCGTCGGCGGCCACGCGCTCGGTGAGCGGGGCCGCCCGCAGCGCCGCAGGATCAAGATCGAGGCCGAGCAGTAGTGCGCCCGGCGCGGCGCAGGAGGCCAGCCAGCCCGTTTTGGCGCCGGCGCCGCAGGCGAGGTCGAGGGCCGCCCGCGCGCCCCGCGGGCTCGCGGCGAGCAGCGCAGCTCGCAGCAGGGCCGCGTGGGGCGCGTGGAGCGCGGCGTAGTCGGGCATGGGCCTCGCTCAGTGAGGGCTGTATCGCGGAGATCGTACGGGCTCTTATGACCGCCCCCCAAGCTTTAAGCTTGGGGGGCGGCTTAACTCTCCACGTTACATAAACTCGCTGTTGATAGCGTCGAGGGCCTCCCGCGGCGGGCGCAGCAGCTCGGGCGGCAGGCCGGCGAGGGGCCGTGGGCCGAGGCGGAGGACGTCGGCGAGGGTGGGCCGGCTCTCGTCGAGGTAGAGCAGCCCGGTGATGAACTCGCCCTCGGCGCGGGCCCGCTCCAGCAGCGTGATGGCCGCCATGCGGTCGGTGGGGTCGTAGTCTGCGTGCAGCTTGCGCAGGCGGATCACCGGACCGTCGTGGAGGCGCACATCGCGCACCTCGCCCGGGTCCATCTCGACGCTCACCTCCTCGTAGTGGGGGATGAAGCTCAGGTCGTGGAGGGGCTCCTCGTGGGCCTTGCCGTAGCCGTAGCTCTTGGTCGAGGTATCGTCGTTGTTGAAGGTGACGCAGGGGCTGATCACATCGATCACGGCGGTGCCGCGGAAGGTGAGGGCGGCCTTGATCAGCTCGCGCACCTGCTTGGCATCGCCGGCGAAGGAGCGGGCCACGAAG
Source organism: Chloroflexaceae bacterium (assembly GCA_034429295.1). Classification (GTDB taxonomy): domain Bacteria; phylum Chloroflexota; class Chloroflexia; order Chloroflexales; family Chloroflexaceae; genus OHK40. The sequence goes on along the minus strand of DAOUGF010000775.1, from coordinate 23,456 downwards.
CCGCAACCGGCGATCAGCGCCTCGGCGCAGAGATCAACTGGCGGCAGTTGGTTCTCGCCCGCGTACTTCAGGGTGGCGCCCTGGTCGGCGGTGGCCGAGAACTGGCCCTTGGTGAGACCGTAGACGCCGTTGTTCTCGATGATGTAGACCATCGGCACATTGCGCCGCAGCAGGTGCTTGAAGCCGCCGAGGCCGATGCTGCCGGTGTCGCCGTCGCCGCTCACCGCGATCGGGAGCAGGGTATGGTTGGCCACATAGGCGCCCGTGCTCACGGCGGGCATGCGCCCATGGAGCGAGTTGAAGCCGTGGGAGCGGCCGAGGAAGTAGGCCGCCGACTTGCTGGAGCAGCCGATGCCGCTCATGCGGATCACCCGCTCGGGGGAGAGGGAGAGCTCGAAGGCGGCCGCGACGATCTGGCTGGCCACCGAGTCGTGGCCGCAGCCGGCGCAGAGGGTCGATGGCACGCCCCGGTAGTCGGCCCGTGTGAGGCCGATCATATTGGTGGTCTGTCTGGGTGTGGCTGTCATTGCTGTTCCTCTGCGATTTAGATCAGGGCCTTGACCCGCTCCGCCACGAACTCGGCCGTGAGGGGCAACCCGTCGCCGTGGGCCACGCTGAGTAGGCGGGTGGCGTGCTCGGGGCAGTGGAGTTGCAGTAGCTGCCGCAGTTGGCCGTCCTGGTTCAGCTCCACCACCACGGAGACGCGATGGCGGGCCACGAAGTCGCGGGCCGGCTCGCTCAACGGCAGCGCGCGCACCCGCATGTAGCTGGTGGGTACGCCTTGGGCGCGCAGGATATCGCGGGCCTCGCGGATGGCGTCGTAGGAGGAGCCATAGCCAATAATCCCCACCTCGGCGGCCGGGTCGAGATCCACGGCGGGCTGTGGCACCAACTTGCGGGCCGTCTCGTGCTTGCGGCCCAGGCGGTCCATGTTCGCCTTCCAGTCGCGCGGATCCTCGCTGTAGCGGCCCAACTCGTTATGGCCCGTGCCGCGGCTGAAGACCGCGGCGAGCGGGTGGGGGTTGCCCGGCAGAGTGCGCGGGCCGACCCCGTCGCCCTCCGGATCAGCGAAGCGCACAAAGCCGCCGAGGCGCTCGATATCCTCTGCGCTGAGTACCTTACCACGGTCGATCGGCGTCTCGGGGTAGGGGAGCGGCTCGCTCATCCAGAGGTTCATGCCCAGGTCGAGGTCGCTCAGCACGAAGACCGGGGTCTGCAGGATCTCGGCGATATCGAAGGCGCGGGCGCCGAACTCGAAGCACTCGGCCACACTGCCGGGCAGCAGCACCGGGTGGCGGGTGTCGCCGTGGCCGAGGAAGTAGACGGAGAGCAGGTCGCCTTGGGAGGTGCGGGTAGGCAGGCCGGTGCTCGGCCCGACCCGTTGCACATCCCAGATCACGCAGGGCACCTCGGTGAAGTAGGCGAGGCCGGTGAACTCGGTCATCAGGGAGATGCCGGGGCCGGAGGTGCTCGTCATGGCCCTGGCGCCGGCCCAACCCGCGCCGACGGCCATACCGAGGGCGGCGATCTCATCCTCAGCCTGCACGATCGCGTAAGTCGGGTGCTCGTCGGGGTCGCGGCGCAGGCGGGGCAGGTAGGCGGCGAGGGCGTCGGCGAGGCTGGTGGCGGGGGTGATCGGGTACCAGGCCACGAAGTTCACGCCGCCGAAGATGGCGCCGAGGGCGCTGGCCGTGTTGCCGTCGATCAGGATCTTGCCGGCGTTGGCGTTCATGCGCTGGAGGCGGTAGGGCGATGGGCCAATCACCGGAGCCTGCTCGGCCATGAACCAGTCGTGGGCTGCCTGGATCACGGCGAAGTTCTGCTCCACCGGTTTCGGTTTGCCCTTGAAGTGGTGGTTAAGGGCGGCGCGCAGCTCCTCGAGCTCGATGCCGATCAGCGCCGCGAGCGCCCCCACATAGACCATGTTGGCCCCGTAGGCGCGCCTGCTCGCGTCGAAGTTTCCGACCGCAGTCAGCTGCTTCACCGGGAGCGGGATGAGCGTCACGTCGTCGCGGGCGGGGCGCCAGTTGCCATCTCCGGGGTAGAGGCAGAACCCGCCGGGCGGCAGATCGGCCAGGTCTTTCTCGGCGGTGCGCGGGTTGAAGGCGATCAGGATCGGCACGTGGGCGGGCCGTGCCGTATAGCCATCGCTGCTGACGCGAATGTAGAACCATGTGGGCTCCCCCTGGATGTTGGAGGGGAAGAGGTTCTTGCCGTTGACCGGAATGCCCATGCGAAAGATCGCACGGATGATCGCGTTGTTCGCTGTCTGACTGCCCGAACCGTTCACGGTGGCCGCCACCACCGCGACATTATTGATGGTTGGCGGGGCTTCGATGTTCGCGCGCATTGCTCCCTCGCTCTCCTGCTGGCTCGTCCTCGAGCCTTTATGGTGCACATTATACCTCACCGAGGTTGAACGAGGGGGTGGGATTCGGGCCAGCTCAGACTCCGCCGGCCCGCAGCAGCGCCCGCAGGGTTTTGTCCCCCTGCTGCTCCAAGCGGGTGGCCTGGGCCAGGAAGACTTGGGCAGTGGTGAGGGCGTCGCTCAGGGCGTTGTGCTGGGCGTAGACGGGTAGCCCGTAGCGCTCGGCCAATGCCCGCAGCTGGACGGACGGTGCGGGCGCCTCGCGTCTGGCCTCGCCGAGAAGTTGGGCGTCCTGGTGCAGCCTGAGCGCGATACGCGCTGTATCGAGGATGGGTCCCCGCAGCTTTGTCCGGTACTGCGCGCCAAGGGCGCGATTCAGGAAGCCAACATCGATCTTGGCGACATGAACCACAAGAGCGCGGCCTCGCAGCCGCTCCAGCAGCGCCGGCAGCACCTCCTCCGCTGTGGGCGCCTCGCTCAGGGCGGCTCGCGTGAGCCCGTGAATGCGGATCGACTCGCCGCCGACCAGCAGGCTCGGGGGCGGCCGGATCAGCGACGACCAGCAGCGGTCGAGCCGCGCCCGCCCTGCCTCTATCTCCACCAAGCCCACGGCGAGCAGCACGTCGCGCCGTGGATCGAGGCCGCTCGTCTCAACGTCGAGCACCACGTAGCGCACCTCGCGCCAGGGCAGCCGCGGATCGGGCCACGGCCCTGCCTCGTAGGCCTGCACAAAGTCGGGGAGCTGCCGGCGGCGAAAGAGAAACATAACCCCTGCACTAGCGGCTCATAGGGCTGTGTTACGCGATCCGGCCCGTCTGGTAGGCGTTGGCGAGGCCGCGCTGCACGCGGGCGATCGCCTGGATGGAGGCTTTGAGCTCGTGCTGCTCCCAGGGGTTGAGGTCGGGCACGACGATCAGATTATCGGGCTGCTCGCCGCGGGCGATCTGGGCTCGCTGGTGGCGCAGACGCAGCAAGCCCAGCAGATCGAAGGCGGCGACGAGCGCCTCTGCCTCGGCCTGATCCAGGCTGGCGGCGGGCCAGGCCGTTCGCAGGCGGGCCACGGTGCTTGTCTCAGGCCGCCCGGCCTCGAGGGCGAAGAGTCGCGCCAGATCCACGATCAGCGCCGTGCCGCGCAGCTTCAGGTCGAGTAGGTGGCGCTGCTCGCCCCGCCGCTGGGTAGCGATCTGCTGAAAGATGGTGAGCGGCGCCGGGGTGCGTAGGGCGGCGCGGGCTAGGCGGGCGAGGAAGATGGTGTTGCCCCGGGCCCGCTCGATGATCGGCCGCAGGCCAGCCTCGGCGGCGAGCTTGCCGTGCACCTGCCGCAGGTCGAAGAAGATCGCGCTGCGCAACAGGGCCTCCTCGTCCGGCTCGTCGATCCAGCGGGCGAAGGTGGCCTGCCAGGCCGCCAGGGGCTGGCGCCAGCGGGGATTGGTTGCCATAATATCGCCGGGGCAGCGCGGGAAGCCGCAGGCCACCAGCCGCTCCACCACCAGCTCGGCCAGGGCGGCGAAGTAGGCGGGTGCATCGGGCGGGTGCTCGTCGGCGTAGACCAAGGCGTTATCCTGGTCGGTGCGCAGCGTCTGCTCGTAGCGGCCCTCGCTGCCGAGCACCAGCCAGGCGTAGGGCGCTGGCGGTGGGCCGAGCTCGGCCTCGGCGTCCCGCAGCAGCCGCTGGAGCAGGGCGTCGTGGGCCACCGCCACCACCCTGCCGATGTCGCTGACGCGAGCTCCGGAATCGAGCAGCACATCCACCGTCGCGGCGACCTCCTCGCAGTAGCGCCGCAGGTCGTCGAGGCTCTGGGCTCGCTCCAGCTGCCTGGGCAGGAAGAGCGGGCTGCCGCTCTGGCGGCGCAAGATGTCGGTGTGGGTGATGATGCCGACTACCTGGCCGTCGGCGGTGAGCGGCAGGTGATGGATCTTCCGCTCGAGCAGCAGCAGCAGGCCCTCGAAGACCAGGCTGGCGGCGGGCAGCGTGAGGGCGGGAGCGCTCATCACTTGGGCGACGGGGGTGGTGTCGGGGAGGCCGGCGGCAAGCACGCGGCTGCGCAGGTCGCGGTCGGTGAGGATGCCGGTATCTTCGTCGAGCAGGCCGTAGGGCGGCAGATCGACGAGCAGGCAGCTCACCTGCTGCTCGCTCATGAGCGTGGCGGCCTCGCGGACAGTGGCGTCGGGGCGTATGATCACCGGCTCACGGCTCACAAGGTCGCCCAAGCGGGTCTGGAAGAGGACGGGGTCGGCTTCAGCGTGGCGCTGCTGCAGGGCGAAGTCGAGCCGTTGGAGGGCGGAGGCGGCGAAGAAGCTGGCGAAGGCGGGCTCCTCGGCCCGCAGCTGATGGAAGATGGCGGCGGGGATGAGGTAGGCGAGCAGTTCGGTGCGGGCGCGGACCGTGACGATGGGGGGCTTGCCGCGCATGAGCGAGGGGTAGCCGCAGGCCTCGCCGGGGCCGAGGGTATCAAAGATGCGGATGGTGCCGCCATCCTCACGCAGCAGATCGACCTGGCCCTTGCGGATGATGTAGAGGAATTGGGCCGGGGCGCCGCCGTAGCTGAGAAGATCGTGGCCGGCGGCGAAATACTCGATCTGAGCGTTGCGCGCGGCGAGGGCCACGGCCTCGGGCCTGAGCCGGTCGAAGGGCGGGTAGGCGCTGAGGAAGGCGGCGATCTCGTCCATGTGCGTATGGTTGTAGTCTGTAGTCCGTAGTCCGTATTGGGCATTATGCTCTACGGACAACGGAAGAGAACGGCAGGGTGGAGGATCAGGCGCCGATCGTAGTCCGTACCGGACATTGCGCTGTACGGACTACGGACTACGCAGGTACGGCCTTCACAGGCATACAAAGACGCCCTCACCGGAGGCGAGGGCGCAGGCGAGACCGCAGAGGAGGCTAGCGGCGCTCGATCACCATGCGGATAGCGGTACGCTCCTCATCGTCGATGGCGACGTCGATGAACGAGGGAACGCAGACGATGTCGATCCCCTCCTCGTTGAGGTAGCTGCGGGCGATCGCCACAGCCTTAATCGCCTGATTGGTCGCGCCGGCACCGATCGACTGCACCTCGGCCATGCCATTCTCGCGGATCACACCGGCGATTGCGCCTGCGACGGCGCTAGGGCGCGACCGGGTGGAGACCTTGAGCACTTCTGCGGTGCGCTGCGTTTCAGCGTCCTGCGGCGCGCTGGCACCACCGACGGCGCGAGCGAGCGGCAGCGGCTGAGCGTTGGTCATAGCGTCCTCCTGTGTGTCGTTTGGGGCCGGTACGGTAGGTTCAGTGTCAGACGAGGTCTCAAGGCTCATCGCAGCCAGCCCTCCTCTCTGGAACGTTGTAGTACGCAGCAGTGCTCGCAGATTGTACCACAGCCTGAAGCATGGCGCCGAGCGCAATGAGATGACGGATGACAGACCGCGGAAGTAGCAATTTTCGTGCCGGAATCCATCGGTCTGCCATCAGGCTGTGGGGCTCGCATCAGCGGGCATAGTCTACCGCGCGGGTCTCGCGGATGATCGTCACTTTGATCTGTCCTGGGTACTGCAGGCTCTCCTCGATCTTCTTTGCGACGTCGCGGGCGAGATGGATGCTGCCGAGGTCGTCGATCTGGTCGGGTTGTACCATCACGCGCACCTCGCGGCCGGCCTGCACGGCAAAGGCCCGTTGCACGCCGGGGAAGGAGGTAGCGACAGTCTCGAGGGCTTCGAGCCGCTTGATATAGAGGTCAAGCGTCTCGCGGCGGGCGCCTGGACGGCCGCCGGAGATCGCGTCGGCGGCGATCACGAGGAAGGCCTCCACGGTGGTGGGCTCCTCGTCGTGGTGGTGGGCGGCGATCGCGTGGACGATCGCGGGGGAGCGGCCGAGGCGGCGGGCGATATCCGCGCCGATCAGGGCGTGCGGGCCCTGTACCTCGTGGTCCACGGCCTTACCGATATCGTGGAGGAGCGCGGCGGTCTTGGCGACATTGATATTGGCGCCGAGCTCTGCGGCCATATGGGCGGCCAGGAGCGAGCACTCAAGCGAATGCTGGAGCACATTCTGGCCGTAGCTGGTGCGGTACTTGAGCCGCCCCAGCAACTTGATCAGATCGGGGTGAAGACCCTGCACGTTGGCCTCATAGGCCACGCGCTCGCCCTCCTCGCGCATGACAGCCTCGATCTCGAGCTGGGTCTTCTGCACAATCTCCTCGATCCGGGAGGGATGGATGCGACCATCTTTCAGCAGCTTGGTAAGCGCCACTCGCGCCACCTCGCGGCGCACCGGGTCGTGGCACGAGAGCGTGACAGCCTCGGGGGTATCGTCGACGATAATATCGACGCCGGTAAACTGCTCGAAGGCCCTGATATTGCGGCCCTCGCGGCCGATGATACGGCCCTTCAGCTCTTCGCTGGGCAGGTTTACCGTGGAGACAGTGATCTCGGCGACATAGTCGCTGGCGCAGCGCTGCACGGCGAGGCCGATCACCTTACGGGCGGTCTTCTCGGCCTCCTCCTTGGCCTGCTGCTCGATCTCGCGGATGCGGCGGGCCGCATCGTCGCGGGCCTCGACCTCAACCTGGGCGAGAATGATCTCGCGCGCCTCCTCGCGGGAGAGCTGCGAGACCCGCTCCAGTTCGCTGACCTGCTGCTGCCTCAGCCTATCGGCCTCCTGGTGCAGCTGCTCGATCTGTCGCTCGCGGTTCTGGAGCTGTCGCTCCCGACGCTCCAGCCCCTCGAGCTTACGGTCGAGGTTCTCCTCCTTTCGCTGCAGGCGCTCCTCCTGCTTCTGCAGGCTCTGGCGAGACTCGCGCAGCTCTGCCTCAGCGTCATTCCGCAGTCGCAGGGCCTCATCTTTGGCCTGAAGTAAAAGTTCCTTTTGCTGGGATCGCGCCTCTTCAAGCAGCAGCCGGGCCTCAGCCGCCTTGCGCTGCGCCAGGGAGTTCAGTCCGTTGTTGACGTATGCGACTCCCAGGCCTGCGCCGACGACAAGCCCGCCTACCAGGGCCAGGGCGACCCAGAGTAGATCTATCACGGTAGCCTCCTATGCGGTTGTTAAAGTGCAGCAGACAGGGGCTTCACCCGTGGCGCAACCCCGGTGTGCTGATATCGGCCAATATGGATTGGTAGTCCATAAGTGTGCTAATAATACGAACCTCTAGTCAGACTGTCAAGAATTGCTCGCAGTTATCGGCGATTTCGCCGCCGGCTGTTGCCCCCCATTGGGGCTTCTGGTATAATCCGCCGCAGTCGCCCGCCGTTTTGCACTATGCCCTGTAGGGGGGCCACGCAGTTCGCCTCCCCGGGCCACGCCGCCACCGGGCGCTCGCGCGTGCTACGCGCGTGAAACAGACACTCACCAGGAGGCGTTTTGATGATCCGGACACCGTGGCGGGCCCCGCTGCTCGCCGCCCTGCTGCTCTTTGCGTTGCCCCTGCTGGCGACGTGCGGTGGGCAGGCCAGTGCCCTGGGCGCTCCGCTCTATGTCCAAGAGGTGACCAGCAATCCGCAGGAGTACAACGGCAAGACGATCACCGTGGACGGGGCCTACCTCTGGCGCCCCAACCCCTCACTTTCCGTACTGGCCCTTGGTGTGAGCACCCTCGACAACGGCCTCGACGCCCAACCCCTCGGCGAATCGATCTGGCTCGAGGGTTTCCCTGCCGAGGTTACCGAGTCGCTCCACCGGCCCGGCGATGCGGTCTATGGCTTTGTGCGGGTGCAGGGGCAGTTTAGCTCCGGCGGTGCCTACGGCCCCAACGGCGAGTATAAGTACCTGCTGAACGTCACTCAGGCCGAGCCGATCGAGCAGGTGCGCCGCGTCGAGCATAAGATCGAGGGCGGTTCGCTTGGCGAGGGCAAGGTCTCCTTCTTCGAGCTTCAGCAGAACCCGGAGGCCTACAACGGCCAGACGATCACCACCCAGGGCTACTACTTCTGGAACTCGGTGATCTATGTGCTTGCCGAGGGGGTCTCAACCGAGGAGGACGGCTCCAGCCCGCAGCCGATCGGCTCGCCGATCTGGATGGAGGGCTTCCCGCCCGATCAGTCGGCGTCGCTCAATATCGGCCCGAACAACAGCTACGTCTGGGGCCTGGTTGAAGTCACCGGCACCTTCCAAACCGGGGGTGGCTTTGGGAAAGACGGCGCCTACCAGAGCCTCCTGACGGTGCAGTCGGCCAGGCCTCTGGAGTAGGAGAACGAGGAACAGCGGAGCAGAGGAACAGAGGAACGGGCTTGGGGCGCTTGCTGTGGGCGTGAGCGCGGCGGATCTGCTCGGACGGGCTCCCGCACCTGTTCTTTTGTTCCTCTGCTCTTCTTGTTCCTTTAGATCCCACGGCGACAGCGATGTACTACTTCATCGAGCCGATGACGGAGGATGATATCCCCGAGGTGCAGCAGATCGAGGCCAAGAGCTTCAGCACCCCTTGGTCGGCCAGCACCTATCGGCGCGAGATCCGTAACACGCAGAGCTGTCGCTACATCGTCGCCCGCGCCAGCCCGGTCCCCCCGCCGCCCAGCGCCGCCTCAGCCGCGCCGCCGCGCCGCGGCCTGTTCAGCCAACTCTTCGGCGCCCTGCTCCCGCGCTCCGAGGGCGCCTCGGGCGCCGCGCCGATCGTAGGCTACGGCGGCCTCTGGCTCACCGTGGAGGACGCCCACGTAACGACGATCGCCGTGGACCCGGCCCACCGCGGCAAGGGTGTGGGCGAGTTGCTGCTGAACGCCCTGATCGACCACGCCTACGAGCTCGGCGGCCGCCAGATCACGCTGGAGGTGCGGGTGAGCAATACCGCCGCCCAGCAGCTCTATGTGAAGTACGGCTTCCAGCCCGCCGGCAAGCGCCCCCGCTACTACACCGACAACGGCGAGGACGCGCTGATCATGTGGACCGACTCGATCGACACGCCCGAGTATCGCGCTCGCCTCTCCGAGCTGCGTCGGCTGCTCTTTGCCCGGCTCCAAGCCCAGACGTAGGCTCGCGCGCTGCGCTTGCTCGCGACAAGGTGAACGCCCTCGCTGCGCTCGGGCTAGGTGACGGGGTGACAGTGTGACCGCCTGACGGTGCCAATAGGCGTCACCTTGTCACTGTTTACCAAGCACCTCCCGGAGCGTCGGGTAGAGGGGGCTTTCACGCAGGGCGCGATGGTCGATCCGGCCGTTGTAGACCTGATCGGCGAGCTCGCGCTGCAGCTGCGCCACCCGCTCGCGGCCCTGCACTCTGTCGCGGAAGGCGGCGTGTTTCAGGAGCAGGGCCGCCTCGTTGCGGGGCGAGAGGCGCCCGGCGAAGAGCTTGTGGGGCGCTCGCGGCTCCAGGCCGAGGCCATCGCAGCGGTTCAGCAGCTCGGTGTCGCGATCCTGGCGGTAGAGGGCGTTCACTTGGGGCTGCCCCCGGTAGATGTCGCGGTAGTAGCTGGCCGGGTAGGAGCCGAGGCGGGTCAGGATCTCGTTGATCCGCACCCTGTGGCGCTCGTTGGGGATGTGCAGATAGTCCCAGATCACGAAATCGGCCCCGGCTGCAGCGCAGGCCCGCAGCAGGCCCCGCAGGGCGTTATTCGAATCATTGACATAAGGCATCACCGGCAGGAGCGCTACGCCCACGGGCACGCCGGCGCGTTTGAGCTCGGCCAGCATCTCGAGGCGCAGGGCGGGCGGTGGGGCCTTGCCCTCCAGGCGCTCGGCGAGCTTCGGGTCGGCGGTGAGCAGGGTGGTCATCACGATGGCGAGGCCGCGCTCGTTCATGCGCTGCAGTAGCGGCAGATCTTCAAGCACGGTGGCGCTCTTGGTGAGGATGAGGCAGGGTTGCTCGCGCTCGGCGAGCACCTGCAGCGCCTGCCTCGTGAGGCGATAGCTCTGCTCGGCTGGCTGGTACGGGTCGCTCAGCGCCGTGATCGCGATCAGGTCGCCCCGGTCAACTCCCTCCAGTTCGGCAGCGAGGCGCTGCGGCAGATCCACGGGCACGCGGATCGTCTCGTTGAGCGGGCGCTCGCTGAACAGCCAGGAGTCGCAATAGGGGCAGCCGAGCTCGCACCCCGTGTAGATGCTCAGGGTGTAGCTAGAGAGATAGAACTCGTTGATCGTCGGCCGCCGCGCGCTCAGCAGCGGGGCGTCGGCGAGGAATTCGCGGATGTAGTAGGCCATGACCGTAGTCCGTAGTCGGTAGTCCGGCTGCCTGGCTGTGAGGATTACTGGCTACGGGCGAGCGCCAGCTCGCTTAGCAGCTCGGCGTGGATGCGGCCGTTGGAGGCCACGAGGCGCGGCTCGTCAGGGCGCCAGGGCCGGCCTTGCCAATCGGAGAGGGTGCCGCCGGCCTCCAGCACGATCAGGGCGCCGGCCGCCACGTCCCAAGGCTTGAGGCCCAGCTCCCAATGGGCGTCGGTGCGCCCGGCGGCGACGGCGCACAGGTCGAGCGCGGCCGAGCCGGGCCGGCGGATGTCGCGGCATTTGAGCAGCATGTGGTCGTGCTCGCGGATGTTGTTGTCGGGCTGGCTGAAGCGGTCGTAGGGGAAGCCTGTGGTGAGCAGCGCTTCGGCGAGGCGCTCGGTGCGGGAGACCCGGAGCAGCCTGCCGTTGAGGCGCGCGCCGCCGCCGCGCTCGGCGGCGAAGAGCTCGTCTCGCGTGGGGTCATAGATCACGCCGATGTAGAGCTCGCCGTGGCGCAGCAAGCCCAGCGAGACGCAGTAGATCGGCAGGCCGTGAAGATAGTTTAGCGTGCCATCGAGTGGGTCGATCACCCACTGGTACTCGCTCGAGCCCACAGCCGCGCCGCTCTCCTCGGCCAGGATGGCGTGGTCGGGGAAGCGCTCACGGATCGCGCTGATGATGAGCGCCTCGCTCGCCCTGTCGGCGTCGGTAACGACGTCGGCGTGTCCCTTACCCTCGACGCTGCGCTCCAGCTCCGCCCGCGCCCGCAGCTCGGCCCCTGCGCGGCGAGCTAGCTCGATCGTGAAGTTCAGCATGCCTCTCGCCCGGCGCGCCGCCGGGCCATAGTCGCTTCGTAACGTCCGGCCATTGTAGCAGGATTTGCGAGGGCTGCTCATCGGCGCTACAATCGCCGCCGCAATGAGCCAGCACCCCGCCGTCGCAACGATTATCGTCAGCTATAACACCGCCTCGCTGCTGCGCGCCTGCCTCGCCTCGCTACGGGACTGTCGTCTCCCGCTGCGGATTGTGGTGGTCGATAACTGCTCCCGCGATGGGAGCGCTGCCATGGTCCGCGCCGAGTTCCCCGAGGTTGAGCTGGTGGAAGCCGGCTACAACGCCGGGTTCGCCGGGGGAACGAATCTGGGGCTGCGGCATCTGGAGGGCCGCGAGCCGGAGAGGGACAAGGCCCCCTACATCCTCATCCTCAACCCCGACACGATCGTTCACCCCGGTGCGGTCGAGGCGCTGGTGGGCTTCCTGGAGGCGCACCCGCGGATCGGGCTGGTGGGGCCGCGGCTGCTCAATCCTGACGGGAGCCATCAGGCGGGGGCGTTCCGCTTTCCCACCCTGCTGATGGCGGCACTCGATCTGTTCCCTCCCGGCGAAGTGCTGCCCGGCCGGCTCTACGGCTCCTGGTGGCACGGCCGCTACTCTCAGGACGGCGGCGATGAGCCGTTTCCGATCGACCACCCGCTCGGCGCCTGTATGCTGGTGCGCCGCGAGGTGCTGGAGCAGGTGGGGGGGATGGACGAAGGGTATTTTATGTACAGCGAGGAGGTGGAGTGGTGTTGGCGGATCAGGCGGGCGGGCTGGGCGATCTGGCAGGTGCCGGCGGCCTGCGTCACCCATGTGGGCGGCGCCGCCACCAGTCAGTTCCGCCGCCAGATGCTGGTGGCCCTCTGGCGTAGCCGGGCCCGCTTTGTGGCGAGCGTCGGGCCGCCCTGGCGCGTCGCCCTCCACCAGGCGCTGGTGCGGGCAGGGATGTTCCGCCTGACGCTGCTGGCCTGGCGCGCCTACGCCCGCCGTGCGATCACCCGAGATGAGCTACGCGAGCGGCTCCTCGCGTATGCGGAGATCGGGAGCCTCTAGTGGAGTGAGACGTCGCTTCTGGCGGGGCGCAAGCGCTTCGCGCCACTGCGTCCGCCGCCCCCGCGCCCCTGGCGTGGTGTCTGCGACTGCCGGGGGGTGCGGGGGCAGAGCCCGCCCGCATCCTCACCCACCGTGCAGGTGGCACTGGTACGAGGCAGTGCCCCAGAGGCGGCGCAGGCTCCAGCGCCCGCAGCAGGTGTGGGCGGCCTGCCACCTCCCCGGCGGGTCGCGGGGCGCCAGCGCCCGCTGACATTGCTCAGCTCTGGCTCTCCAGGCGGCCAGAGTTGCATTTACAGCGTTCCGATGCTATAGTAGCTATATGAGCGGCGGCGTGGCGCTGGGATGGCGGCCCGAATGCCGCGCCGCTTAGCCCGAATGTAGTGATCGTACGAACCATAGCAAGAGGTGGTTCCAGGGAGATTTCCGGTGCTGTGCCCCAGGACCGCATCTGGTCTCAGGCGGCCCAATGGCGGCCCCGCACGATAGCTGGCGACCTATCATCGCCCCCGTTGTCTGTAACGGATAGCTGTCGCGCCCCCGCCTGGCGGCCCGCAATATGTCGCAACAGATCCCCGCGACGTGACCAGGACGGTTCCTCCATGCTGGCCCCGAAGTATCTCACCTCGCACTACCTCGACCCTTCGCACAACAGGAGCAGATCGACAACACATGTATGAGCAGAGGCGACCTGACGTCGCGGTCTTCATCGACTTCGAGAACGTCTATGTAAGCGTGCGCGATAAGCTCAACGCCAACCCGAACTTCGAAGCGATCATGGATCGCTGCAGCGACCTAGGCCGCGTGGTCATCTCACGCGCCTACGCTGACTGGTATCGCTACCCCCGCGTGACGAGCGCGCTTTACGCCAACGCTATCGAGCCCATCTACGTCGCTACCTACTACTACGATAAGGATCAGGGGCGTACTGGGCGGGCGATCAAGAACAGCGTCGATATGAATCTTTGTATCGACGCGATGAAGACGCTCTTCACCAACACCAACATTAGTAAGTTCGTCCTTGTCACCGGTGATCGCGACTTCATTCCCCTGGTGAACAGCATCCGCCAGCAGGGCAAAGAAGTCTACATCATCGGTATCGGCGGCGCCGCCAGCACCCACCTGGCTCAGAGCGCCGACGAATTTGTGTTTTATGAGCAGCTCGTCGGTAAGACGCCGGGCGGCTCCGCCGCCGCCACGGCAATCGCCAACCGCGCCACTGAGCTGACCCGCAACCTCGAGCCGGTCGAGGCCGAGGAGCTCGACGAGCCCGCCCCGCCCGCGCGCTCCGGCCGCCAGGCCCAATCGGAGCGCAGCCGCCCGCAGCCTCGCCCCGAGGAGCCCGCCCCAGCCCCCGCCACCGAGCCCGATATCTACGACGTGCTTGTCGAGGCTATTCACCTTGTGCGCAAGCGCGGCTACGTCTCCACGCTCGGCTCGATCAAGCTGGTGATGAAGGAGCTCATGGGCGGCGACTTCAAGGAGAGCCGCTACCGCGACCTGAACGGCCGCGCCTTCGTGAAGTTCAAGGACTTCGTGATGGACGCGGAGAAGCGCGGCAAGGTGCAGATCTTCACCAACGGCACGGTGAACGAGGTCTTCCTGCCAGGCGAGGATCCGTACAAGCTCTCGCAGTTCGCCGCCGCGCTCAGCGAGGAGGCCCCGCCCGTCGAGCCGGTGGTGGATACCACGGTGCTGACCAACGGCCGCAAGGAGCTGCCCGCCGCCCGGGCGACGGCGGCCACGGAGCCCGGCACCACGCCCGCCGGCCGCCGCCGCCGCCGCCGCTCGCGCCGCGGTCAGGTTGGCACCCCCGCCCTCGATGAGGAGCTGCAGCTTGAGGAGGGCGAGCTCGAGGAGCCCGATTACACCCCGCCGGTCGATGCCACCCCGGCGCTGGCCGAGGATGAGTTGGGCGCCCTCGACGCAATGGAGGAGACGGCCGAGGTCGCTAACCTCTACGATGAGCAGCTGCCCGAGGAGCTCGAGGCCGCGGAGCTGCAGCCCTATCTCAAGAGTAGCTCTCAAGCCGAGCAGCCCGAGATCCCGCCCGAGGTGCTCGCTCTCTTCAACCCGTCGGATGCCGATGAGGCCCCCGCGGCGGAGGAGGCTCAGGAGGGCGCCATGCCCGCCGAGCTGCTCTTCGAGGCCCCGGCTGTCGAGGCTGAGGTTGTGGCGCCTGCCGAGGAGGCCGAGGCCCCGGCTGTCGAGGCCGAGGTTGTGGCGCCTGCTGAGGAGGCCGAGGCCCCGGCTGTCGAGGCTGAGGCCGAGGCGCCTGCAGAGTCGGTCGAACTCGAGGCCCCGGCCGAGGAGGCAGCGGTTGTGGCACCCGCCGAGGAGGCCGAGGCCCCGGCTGCCGAGGCGGTTGCAGAGCCGGTTGTTGACACGGCGCCGGTAACGCCTGAGGAGCTCGACGCCCCTGGCGCCGCGCCGGCCGAGGAGAGCGAGGTCGAGACGGTCGCCTTCAGCGATGAGGAGTGGGCCGTCTTTACCGAGATGATGCGCGGCTTCAGCAAGCCCGTCTCCTTCCAGCAGATCTTCGACACGCTGCGAGGCGTGCGGAAGGAACGGAACTTGCTGCTCACCAACGAGCAGCTGCGCACCATGGTCAAGCAGGCGATCAACAGCGGCCTGCTTGAGCGCAGTGGGCGCGGCAAGCGAGTGTACTACAGCCTGAAGGCCGAGTAGAAGGGCTCAGGGAACAGGGAGAGGGCGCAGCCGGGCCGCGCTCGGGCGCCCTCTCCCCCGTCCCTGTCCCCTGTCCCCCATATGCTTGTGAAGATCTGCGGCCTACGCACCGTGGAGCACGCCATCGCCGCAGCCGCCGCAGGGGCCGCCATGCTCGGTTTCGTCTTCGCCCCCAGCCGCCGCCGAGTTACGCCGGAGGAGGCGAGGACGATCGCCACCGCCGTGCGCGAGCGGCCCGGCCGCCGCCCGCAGATCGTCGGCCTTTTTGTCAATGCGCCAGCCACCGAGATCCGCGCCGTCGCCGCGACGGTCGGGCTGGATCTCGTGCAACTCAGCGGCGATGAGCCGGTGTCGCTCCTCGATGAGCTGGACCTGCCGGTGATCAAGGCCGTGCGCATGGATGGCTCGGCCAACGAGGCGGCATGGATCGCGCGGGCGAGCGCCGGCTGGCGAACGATCGACAGCCGATCACAGGCCGCAGACAACCGGTCGCCAGCGAGCGCTGCTGGGTTGCTGCGGTCGTCGGTCGTCGGCCGCCGGCCGCCATTGTTCCTCCTGGCCGACGCCCACGTGCCGGGTGCGTACGGCGGCACGGGCGTGCGGGCCGATTGGGGGCGGGCCGCCGAGCTGGCGCGGCGGGCGCCGCTGCTGCTGGCGGGCGGCCTGACGGCGGAGAATGTGGCCGCCGCGATCGCAGCGGTGGCGCCGCTCGGCGTCGATGTGAGCAGCGGCGTCGAACGGGATGGGGTGAAAGACACGGCGAAGATCGAGGCCTTCCTTGAGGCAGCCCACGCCGCACAGTAGCAGATGGTGGCGCGTGGCCAAGGGCCTCCTGCGCTTCCTTGTCAGGGCCGCCGGGCTGATCGGCGTCGCCTTCTTCTTGCGCTGGCTCTTCCTGCGTCTGCGCCGCATCGTGCTGCGCCCCACCGAGTACACCACCCCGGCCATTGGCCCCGACGAGGTGACGCCAGCCATGCGGCGCCTTGTGCTCAGCGACATCCATATGGGCGGGGGTGACCGCCTCGACGACTTTGAGGACGACGATGCGCTTGTCGCCTTTCTCGATAACTACGCCAGCGGCCGCGGGCCAACCGAGCTGATCCTCGCCGGCGACACGATCGAGTTTCTGCAGGTGCGGCTGCCCGACCTCGACGACGATGAGTACAGCGATGCGGCCGCCGCCCGCCGGATCTCTCACGTCATTCGGGCCCACAACGCGGTCTTCGCGGCCATCGGCCGCTTCATCGCCCAGCCGGGCAACCAGCTCACCGTGCTGATCGGCAACCACGATTTTGAGCTGCACTACCCCACGGCTAAGCGGCTCTTCGCCGAGGCGGTCGGCCTCAGCCTCAGCGACCCGCGCCTGCGCTTCGGTGTGAGCTACAGCGGGGGCGGGATCTATCTGGTTCATGGCAACCAGTTCGACGGCTGGAATCGCTTCCTGTATTTCGATGGCATCAGCGAGCCCTTCGAGGTGGTGCGAGGGACTCAGCTGGTGAAGGAGGTGATCAACGACCTCGAGGAGGACCCGCTGCCGATCGCGCCGCTGCTCGACAACGTCAAGCCATCGTCTGCCTTCTTCTGGCACCTGATGGCATTGCCGCGGCTGCGGATGCCCGAGGCGCGGCGCTTCCTGGCCCGCGGCGTGACCGGCTTCATCCAGGTGGTGGCCTGGCCCACTCCCCACCAGATGCCGATCACCGGGGAGGGCCCCGGCGGGCCGCTGAGCGCGCCGCCGCTTCGCTGGTTGTGGCGCTGGGTGGCCGCCATCAGGCGAGGGCGCGTGGCCAGGCATCGTGAGGTGGCGCGCCAGGTTGGCGAGGTGGCCGGCGCGGTGGAGCCGCCCACCGAGGTGATCGACCAGGTGCAGAACGAGGCGGCCCGGCAGGCCGACCGGGAGCGGCGGGCCTTTAACGATAGCTTCGCCCGCCAGATGCTGCAGATCGCTCGCCGTCCCGAGCATCGCGACACCACGCTGTTTGTCTGTGGCCACACCCACCTGGCGCGGGTGGTGCCCTTGGGCCGCGAGCAGGTCTATATCAACACCGGGACGTGGACCGAGATCATCTATGATATAGCCACCATGCGCCGCCAGGATCAGCGTTTCCCCTTCCTTGAGATCACCTACCCCAATGGTGAGAAGCCGTTGGGACGCCTGCTGGTCTGGGCCGATCCGGAGACTGATCCGCAGCCCTGGCGCGATCAGCCTCACGGGGCGAACAGCCTGCGCCGCCGCACCCCACAGCAGCAGAGCCACGATCGGGTATAATTGGCCTACACCTAACGGCGCTCCGCGCGGCGCTCCGCGCCTGACGATTGAGGAGGAGTTGTATGAAGTTCCTGGTTCGCCTGCTCGGCCTCGCCGCCTTGATCGGCCTGGCCTATGTCGCCTATCGAGCTGTCCGGCAGTATCGCGAGGATAGCGTCTTCGATCTAGCCCCGGCCACAGCAGGTGGGAGCACGGGGCAGCGCCGCAGCATCAGCCCCGAGCTGCTGAGCATCCTGGCCGATCCCGGCGATAAGGGTCCGGTTGAGCTGATCACCGACGAGAGCGGCAAAGAGTGGCTGGTGAACCGCCGCAATGGCTACCGCTACCCCGTCGAGGACGGCATCCCGATCATGCTGCTCGAGGAGGGCGAGAAGAATAAGGACGAGGCTCTGATCCAGAGCTAACGGCCGCAGCGCAACCCGGCCCTGTGCCCCGAGGGGGCGCTGAGCCCCTGTTGCAGGAGCTTCCGAAAGCTGGCCTGACCTTGGCCTATGCTCACACAGGGTCAACCCAGATCATGGACGTGAGCGGGCCTGGAGGCGGAAGCTTTCGGAAGTTCTGCCCTAGAGAGCTACAACCCCAATGCCGCAAGAGAGCACGGTAGCTGGAAGATTCGGCCCCTACGGTGGGCGCTATGTGCCCGAGACGCTGATGCCGGCCGTGACGGCGCTGGAGGCGGCCTACGAGCAGGCGCGCCAGGACCCGTCGTTCTGGCAGGAGCTGGATCATCTCCAGCGCACCTACACCGGCAGGCCGACGGCGCTGAGCTTCGCGGCCCGGCTCACGGCCCACTGCGGCGGGGCGAAGATCTATCTCAAGCGCGAGGATCTCGCCCACACCGGGGCCCACAAGATCAACAATGCCCTCGGCCAGGGCTTGCTTGCCAAGCGCATGGGCAAGACGCGCATCATCGCCGAGACGGGCGCGGGCCAGCACGGTGTGGCCACCGCCACCGTCTGCGCGCTCCTCGGCCTGGAGTGCGTCGTCTACATGGGCACCGACGACATGGCCCGCCAGCGGCCGAATGTCTTCCGCATGCGGGTGCTCGGCGCCGAGGTGCGCGGCGTGGACAGCGGCTCGCGCACGCTCAAGGACGCGATCAACGAGGCGATGCGGGATTGGGTGACCAACCCCGATAGCTACTATCTGCTCGGCTCCGCCCTCGGCCCCCACCCCTACCCCACGATGGTGCGGGACTTCCAGAGCGTGATCGGCCGCGAGGCCAAGGCCCAACTGCTCGAGGTCGAGGGTCGCCTGCCCGACGTTGTCGTCGCCTGCGTAGGCGGCGGCTCCAACGCCATCGGCATCTTCTACCCCTTCCTGGAGGATAGCTCCGTGGCCCTGCGGGGCGTGGAGGCGGGCGGTCGCAGCGCGCTGCTCGGCGATCACGCGGCGCGCTTCCTCGCTGCCACCCCCGGCGTACTCCAGGGCACCTACTCGTATGTGCTCCAGGACGAGGCCGGCCAGATCGCGCTCACTCACTCGATCTCGGCTGGCCTCGACTACGCCAGCGTCGGCCCCGAGCACGCCTGGCTCCACGACACCGGCCGCGCCACCTACACCTCGGCTGACGATGAGGAGGCTCTCGACGCTTTCCAGACCCTCGCCCGCCTCGAGGGGATCATCCCTGCCTTGGAGAGCGCCCACGCAATAGCCGAGGCCATCAAGCTCGCTCCCACGATGAGCCGCGACCAGATCCTGCTTGTGAACCTCTCCGGCCGTGGCGACAAAGACATTTTTACGGTGGCCGACCTTCTAGGTGCAAACATGTAGTGCAACATGCAAGATGCAACAATGTCCGGCGCGGCGTCTGCGTGCGCGGCATGTTGCGTTGGCAGTGTTGTATTTTGCATGCTCATGAAGACCTGCGTCATTCTCAACCCGATGGCCGGGCGCGGCGCGGCGGGGCAGCGGCGGGATGAACTCGAGGATGCCCTCCAGGCCGCTGGGCTGGAGTATAAGCTGTTCACCACCCACGCCCGCGGTGGAGCCACCGAGCTTGCCTTTCAAGCGATGGAGCAGGGCTTCGAGGCCGTGGTGGCCGTCGGGGGCGACGGCACGATCAACGAAGTGATCAACGGCGTTGTCGGCAGCGCCCAATCGGGCGGCAGCGAGGTACCGGTGGGCGTGATTCCACTCGGCACCGGCAGCGACTTCGCCCGCATGATCGACGGCCTCAACGCGCAGAATCTCGGCGCCATCGCGCGGCGCATCGCCACCGGCGTCACCCGCCCCGTCGATGTAGGCCAGATCGTGGTAGAGACGGGCGGGCGCGAGCTGCGGCGCTTCTTCATCAATGGGCTCGGCGCCGGGATCGACGCCCAGGTGGCCGTGGAGGTCGGCAAGGTCACCTGGACCACGGGGATGGCCGCCTATATCATCGCCTCGCTGCGGGCCCTCGCCAGCTACAAGACCAGCCAGATGACCGTGCGCTACGACGGCAAGGAGTTGCGCCGCAAGCTCTACTTCGCCACTGTCGCCAACGGCCGCTGGCAGGGCGGCGGTTTTCTGCTTACCCCGTCCGCGGAGATCGACGATGGCGTCCTCGATCTCTGCGCTGTCCAGTCGCTCCGCTTCGATCAGGTGATCCGCTACTACCCCAAGCTGATCGACGGCTCCCACGTGGAGCTGCGCGAAGTGACGATGGCCCAGGCCCGCCAGCTTGAGATTAGCTCCACCACGCCTTTCCCCGTCGCCACGGATGGCGAGGTGGTCACCACAGACGCCACCCGCGTCACGGTCGAGACGCTGCCGGGGGCCGTGCGGCTCCTGGTGTAGCCTCCGCCAGAGCTGGTCCAGTTCGACGTCGTCCTGTGGTGGTCAGTGGCCGGTCGCTGGTCGTCTGCTGAGCAGTTCCTCCACGGCTTGCTCCACAGAGAGGGCGCGGCCCTCGGCCCAGGCGAGGGCGAAGGCGGCCTCGCCCAGCGCGGCGCGGGCGGCCCCGGCCGTCTGTTCGCTCAGCGCGCGTTCGGGGGCAGTGAGTGCCGCGTCCATGCGCTCGCGGCAAGCCGCAGCCGCGCCGGCGAGCCGCGCCGCCTCCCGGTGGCTGCCGCGGGCAACGAGCAGCGCTGCCATACTGTCCAGGGCAGCCGTCAGGTCGCGCAGGGCCGGCGAGCGCCAGGCGAGCTCCAGGCTCTCGAAGAGCAGCCCCTCCGCTCGCTCCAGTTCGCCAGATGTGAGCGCGGCCATCCCCAGCCCGCGCAGCGAGAGGGCACTCCCCCGCACATCGCCCGAGTCGCGCTGTAGCGCGAGCGCCTCGCCGAAGGCGGCCAAGGCGCCGGGGAGGTCGCCCTCGGCCAGGAGCGTGTCGCCAAGGTTGTCGAGCACGGTCGTTGTGAGCGTCGCGTAGCCGATGGTGCGGGCGATCGCCAGGGCCTCGGCCAAGGCAGCCCGCGCTGCCGGCAGATCGCCGAGCGCCTGGGCCAGCGTGCCGAGATTGTTGAGGGCGCTGGCCGCGCCGAAGTGCTGCCCGAGCTCGCGGCTCAGCTGCAGGCTCTCCTCGAAGCAGGCGCGCGCCTCGGCGTAGCGCCCCTGAGCGTTATGCAGCGCGCCGAGGCTGTTTAAGATGATGCGGGCGCCGTTGCGATCGCCGGCCGAGCGGTAGATCGCCAGCCCCTCGGCGTAGTGGGCGGCCGCGGCCCGATAGTCGCCCTCCTCGTCGGCGAGCACGCCGGCGCCTTGGAGCAGCCGCGCCAGCAGGCCAGGCTCCACGCGGCCGCGGGCGAGCAGAATGGCGTGCTCCATCCAGCGGCGCCCCTCGCCGATGTAGCCCCGAATGTACCAGAGCCAGCGCAGCACCGCGCAGAGCTGCGCCGCGCCCTCGGCCTCGCCGCTCTCCAGGGCCCACTCCAGGGCCGCGCCGATGCTCCCGTGCTCGGCCTCCAGCCGATCTAGCCAGGCCGTCTCCTCCGCGCTCCTCAGGTGAGCCTCGGCGCGCTCCACCAGGCCGCGCACGTAGGCCAGGAGGCGGCCGTAGGCGTCCCGTTCCTCGCCCGCCGCCCGCAGGCGCTCCAGGGCATCCTGGCGCACAAAGGCGTGGGTGCTGTAGCCGCCCGCCTCCCGTCGCAGCAGGCCCTTGTTCACCAGCCCGGCCAGCGTGGTGAGGGTTGCGAGGCGGGGACCGCCCTCGCCAGCCACCGCCTCCGCCGTCTCGACCTGAAAGTTGCCGGGCAGCACGGCCAGGGCGCGCAGTGCCCGCTGCTCGGCTGGTGTGAGTAAGGCCCAGGTACTTTCAAGCACAGCGCCGATCGTGCGGTGGCGCTCGGGCAGGTCCTGGCTAGCGCCTGCGAGGAGCGCGGCGCCCCTGGCCAACTCGCCCTCGATCTCGGCGCAGGAGAGCACGTGGGACCAGGAGGCCGCCAGCTCGATCGCCAGGGCGTGGCCCGCCAGGGTGTGGCAGATCCTGGCGATGCTGCGCCGCTCCGAATCGTCGGGCAGGAAGTAGCCGCGGGCGCGGCGGGCCACGTCGAGGAACAGGGCCGCGGCGCCGCTGCGCTCCAGCTCCTCCAGGCTGTGGCCGGTGGGGAGCGTCAGCCCGCCGAGAGCGAGGGTCCACTCGCCCCGCAACCCCAGCCGCTCCCGCGAGGTGGCGAGCAGGGTGAGGCGAGGGGCTCGCTCGAGCAGCCCGGCGAGCTCAGGGGTGGCCGCCCGCAGCTGTTCCAGGTTATCGAGCACGAGCAGCAGTTCCCGTTCCCGCAGGTGGCCGGCGAGTTGGGCGCGGGCGTCGTCGGCGCCGCTGGGCGCAAGGCCGAGAGCGCGGGCAATGGCCGGCAGCAGCTCGTCGGGGCGCTCCACTTGGGCCAGGGGTACCACGTGGATGCCGTCGGCGAAGGCGCCCACCTGGGCCGCGGCGGCCTGCAGCGCCAGCCGGGTCTTACCGCTGCCGCCGAGACCCACGATGGTGATCAGCCGGCACGCCGGATCGGCCAGCCGATCCGCCAGCAGCGCCAGTTCCTCCTCGCGGCCCACGAAGGGGGTGGTGGGGGTGAGGAGCGGCGGGGGCGAGGAGGACAGGGAGATAGCGGGAGGTGGGGACGAGGGGGCGGAAGGCTGTGAGGCATCCTCCTCCTGTCCCCGTTCGCCCGCAAGGATCTTCCGGCGCAGGGCTTCGGTCTCTTCCTCCGGCTCGATGCCGAGCTCGGCCGCCAGCGTGGCGCGGCAGCGCTCGTACTGGGCGAGGGCGGCGCTCACGCGCCCCTCGCGCCAGAGCAGACGCATCACTCTGCGATGGGCTGGCTCGCTCCAGGGGTCCAGCTCAGCTAGGCGCTGCGCGACAGCCAGGGCGGCGGGAACCTCATCCCGCTGCTCGTGGAAGGCCGCCAAGGCCTCCAGCGCCTCCAGCAGCTGGCAGTGCAGCCGTTCGCGCGTCACTACGGCCCACTCCTCGAACGCGAGGCAGCCCCGTGGGGCGAGCCCCTCCAGGAATGGGCCGCGGGCCAGGGCCACGGCCTCCGCTCGCCACCCCGCGCAGACTTGGCAGCTCTGAGGGTTGCGGTGGGCGTGGGTGGCGCAGGCAGCGAGCAGGCCCTGGAAGGTGGCTGCGTCGACCGCCACGTCGGCAGCAGGGTTGAGCTGGATGCTCTCGCGGGTGCTCAGCAGCAGCGGGATCGCCGCCTCGCGGTCGCCGATCACCCGTCGCAGGTTCGCCAGCGCCTGGTTCAGGTTGAGCAGGGCGGCCCGCTCGGCCCGTTCGGGCCAGAGCATATCGGCCAGGGCAGCGCGCCGGTGCGGCCTGCCCGGCTCCGCCGCCAGCAAGGCCAGCAGCGCGCGAACCTTGTCGGACTCGAACCCGCCGAGGGACGTGCCGTCTCGGGTGACACTGAGTGGGCCTAGAAGGGCGATGGCGAGCTGAGGCATGGGTTTCTCCTGCGCCTCCAAGAGTAGCCGAGGGCAGGCCTTCAGGCAAGTGGAAGATCGAGGGTGGAACGCTGAGAACGCCCGCGCCGTCCATGCTCACTCTCAACTCCCGGCGAGCTTATAGTTTCCTTATTCGCAGTTGCTAGAGTAGCCCGTGTACCTGTTCGCCATTCTCGTACTTGTCAGGAGCTACCAGTGACTGCTCTACATAACCGACGCTGCGCCGCTTTGATTCGTCTGGCCATCGCCACAGGCGTGCTGCTGCTGATCGCCCTGGCGAGTCGCGCCTCGGTTGGCGCCCAGGAA